>DASTGQ010000439.1:0-2200 GCA_035718985.1 Gemmatimonadaceae bacterium | reverse complement strand
CCTTTCGGGCTGGTGCGCCGATGGCTGAGCTCATGCGCGAATGCGCCGGTGACACGACGGACCTCTATAGCATCAGCGGGATCCAGGGTCCTTCGCGCATCTTCCGGTTTGTCGGAGCGGAGTTGCAGGCCGTTCAGTTCGACTGTCGTTCGGTCGACGACGTCTGCCCGGAGCAGGCACCTGATTACTGGGTGGCTCGTGGCGACAGTGTACGACTGCCGGACGGGGGGACACTCCCGAAAACGGTCGGCGAATTGCGCGAGCGCTACGGCAAAGGTTTTGTAACCGACGACCGGGGAGGCGATGACTCCTACGGGGTCGAAGTCTATATGTGCCGCCTCCCGCACATGTTTTTCGACCCTTTCGGGGAGATCCATACCACGGCAACGGTCTACCCGACTCCCTTCGCACGAGCCGGTGTAGCCGACTCGGTTCGGGTCTGGGCCGTCCACCTGTGGATTCCGCCGCACGAGGTCGTGGGCGCCTGGGAGAAGATCTGCCAGGACACACAGGACGCGCTGAACAGCCGGAGAGATAGGTGACACTTTAGTCTGAGGACATAGGTAACACGTGCTGGGTGTCAGCCTCGGATGAGAAAGTCCCGTTCATCGAGTGTCGCGAGCAAGACAGTATTGAAGTAGATGGACCAGACGCCGTCGTCCGTTTCTTCAAGACCGATCCACTGATCGACGAGCGCATTGGCGATATAGAGCAGGTGCTGCTGGAAGCGGAACGTGCCGGCATCGGTCACGTGCTTGACGACGAAGTGCCCCGGATACTCCGGCACCGGGAGTCGCGCCGGATAGGCTCGCGCTGACGCCGCGTAGCGACTCGCCGGCGTCTCCTGTCCCAGGGCTTCGTGCGGCCGCTCGGTGTTGTACTCCAGTTGGAACGCATCGAACTGTCGCTGCTGCCCTGCACAGGTGCGCTGCACCGGCTTGATGGCGCGGCGCTTCATCGTGCGATGCATCCGCTCGTGGGCGCCGTTCTCCTGGGGCTGCCCAGGGTGAATGCGCTGATGCACGATCCCTAAGCGCATCCACCACACGTTGAGATGCGAGAGCCCATGAATCGCCTGCGTCGCGAAGGGCACGCCGTTGTCCGTGCGAATGGCGCGCGGCAGGCCATACTCGCGGAAGGTGCGCTCGAAGACGGGGCGCGCGAGCACGGTCTCCGTCGAGAGGAGCCCGTGACAGCTGAGGAGGAAGCGTGTGTGCTGGTCGGCGATCGTGAGCGGGTAGCAGTAGCGGCCGTTCCCGGTGCGGAACTGCCCCTTGAAGTCCGCCGTCCAGAGATCGTTCGGGGCAGTGGTCGCAATCGGCACCACGCCCGGATGCTGATGCGGATGCCGGCGCCGCCGGCGCCGCACGAGGCCGCGGCGCGCCAGGAGATCCGCAGCGGTGCTGGCCGCGGGCCAGTCCTCGATCTCTGGATGCCGGTCCCGCAGCACGCGCAGGAGCTTCCGCGCGCCCCAGTCCGGGTGCAGACGGCGGAACTCGCAGAGCAGCTCGGCGAGCACGGACCGCACGGCGGTGGGGCAGGTGTGCGGGCGTCGACTGCGGTCGGCGAGCCCGCGCCGGCCATCTGCCGCGAAGCGCGCGAGCCACTTGTACCCGATCCGCCGGCTCACGCCATAGCGCTCGCAGAGCTCCACCATCGTGAAGCGGTTCGTCATCGCCTCGCGGACGAAGTCCAGTCGCTGGTCCATGGTATCACTCTCCTTCCACGGCATCGCAGCCCTCGCAGTCTCGAGTTCTGCGCTGCAGGTTAGTGGTGGTCCTTGAGTGTTACCTATGTCCTTGGACTACTCTGTTACCGATCTCCCTGGACTATACCCTGGCGCTGCACCTGACGGGCGTTTTCGGACGCTCGCTTCGCTCGCTATTATTGGACCGCCCGCAGGTGAGCTAAGGCGTTAGGTGACCATATCCCACGATGACGTGAAGATTGCCTGTTCCAAGTGCCTTCTTCGCCCACTTGAGTTGGCGGATGCCGCTAGCCTGGCGCGCCATGCCAACGATCACGGAGTGTGGCAGAACCTCCGCGATCGCTTTCCGCATCCCTACGCGACAGCCGACGCTATTGCCTACATCGAGCAACTCGCTACCCGGCCGATACAGACGAGCTTCGGCATCGAGGTCGAAGGGCAGGCGAGCGGCAGCATCAGCCTCATGCTGGGTGAGGATATCGCGCGGCAGAC
>DASTGQ010000438.1:0-2426 GCA_035718985.1 Gemmatimonadaceae bacterium | reverse complement strand
GCGTGGCACGCGCTGGCCGCTGACGACGCCACGCGTGGCCTGGGCACTGGCCGGCGCCGGACTGGAGGCCGCCAGGAGCGTCGCGACGCCGAGGGGCAGGAAGAAACGTGGGAGCATCAGCAGTGAGCGGAGAGGGAAAACACGGGAGACGAGAGCGAGGGCGCGCGCCCTCGCTCAGGGAATGAGGGCGCGTTGCTGCGAGGTCGTGATGATGTGCGGCGTGTTCGCCAGCGCACGGTTGATCGCCGCGATGCGTCCCTGCAGGATGCTGTCGAGCCGCGCCTGCGCCTGGTCGACCTCGACGGCAAGCTCCTTCGCGCGCAGGAGCTCGCCCGCCGTGGGCGGCATGAGTGGCCGCGACACCATCCCCGTCACCGTCTGCACTTCCTCATGCAGGCGTGGATACTGGCGGTAGCCCAGCCCGGGGAGCGGGCGAACGAGCACGGAGTCGCGGAAGTGGCGCAGCTCCCTGATGGCGGTGGCGATATCGCCGAGGGGCTGGGCGGCCGCAGCTCCGGCCGCGCTGTCGGCTCCGGCTGGGTGGCGCAGCTGTTCCTGCACCTGCGTGAGCTGCCGGAGAACGTTGTTGGTGGTGGCGATGATGCGTGACGTGTGCTCCGTGAGCTCGCGCATCCGCGTCGAGGCCTCCGACTGCGCCGCCAGCTGCGCCGCGGTCATGTCCGACCGGGGATCCAGCTGCACCTGTACTGGCTTGGCGTAATTCCGACCGTTGACGCTCAGCGTCACGGTGTAGGTGCCCGGCAGCACGTACTGCCCCCCCGAGAATGGCGCGAACTCGCTGACTTCCTCACTCTGCTCCGCGTCCGCGGCACGACGCCGGCGCAGTGCGGCCAGCGAGGTGTCGGCCGCTGCGGTATCGCCGGCCGCGCCGCGCCGGCCGGCGCGCGCGCTGTCGGTGCCCGCCGGGGGATCCATCTGCAGGTCCCACGCGACGCGGTTCACTCCGGCGTCATCGGCGACGCGGCGCATCCGGCGCACGGTCCGTCCGTCCTTGTCGGTGATCGTGATGTCCACCGGGCCGGCAGGCTGCGACCTGAGATAGTAGGTGATGAGCGCACCGGCCGGCGGGTTCTCGCCCGCCCATTGACCCTGGCCGAGGTTGCCGTCGTGCCGCCACATGTTCCAGCGCACCGCGGGACGGATGTCGAACAGCGTGGCATCGGCGGTTTCGGCCGATGCGAGCTGCTGCAGGTACGTGATGTCGTCGAGGATGTACAGCCCACGGCCGTGGGTCGCGAGCAGCAGGTCGTTGTCGCGCGGATGGACCCGGATGTCGCGCACCGGCGTGACCGGCACGTTCCCGCGGATGGAGCGCCAGTGCGAACCGTGGTCCCAGGAAGCCCACACGCCCATCTCGGTGCCCGCGTAGAGGAGATTGCGGTTCCTCGGATCCTCGCGGATCACGTGGACCCAGGCCGCGCTCGCCGGCAGGTCGCCGGTGATCGGCTTCCAGCTCTTCCCGTAGTCGGTGGTCATGTAGGCGTACGGGCGGTAGTCGTCGTCCTGGTGATGATCGGCAGCGACGTACGCCGTACCGGCGTCGTAGTGCGAGGCCTCGACCGTGGGGATCCACGCGTTCGGCTTCAGGCCCGGCACCCTGGTGAAGACGTTCGACCAGGTGCGGCCACCGTCGCGCGTGACCTGCACGTTTCCGTCGTCGGTGCCGACCCAGATGACGTTCGAGTCGAGCGGCGACGGCGCGATGGTGAGGATGGTGGTGTGGAACTCCGCCGCCGTGTTGTCCACCACGATCGGTCCCCCCGAGGACTGCTGCTTCGCCGGGTCGTTCGTCGTGAGATCGGGGGAGATCACCTGCCAGGACATCCCGTAGTTGGTGGACTTGAACAGGACGTTGCCGCCGAAGTAGACCACCTGCGGGTTGAGCGGCGAGAGCGCGATCGGCGAGTTCCAGTTGAAGCGGTACTTGTGCGAGATCATCGCGTCTCCCACCGAGCCGACGCGGTTGGGGTACGGGTAGATCGTCTTCTGCGTGCCCGTGCGGGTGTCGGTGAGGTTGATCATCCCGCCCTGCGCATCCGAGTACACGAGCCACGGCTTGTCCATCACCGGCACGGTGAAGAAGCCGTCACCTCCGGACACCGTGAACCAGTCGCTCTTCCGGTTCCCCTGCGGCGAGAGCGTGCGGCTGGGACCGCACCAGTTGCCGTTGTCCTGCAGGCCGCCGCACACCATGTACGGCTGCTGCATGTCGTAGTCGATGTGGTAGAACTGCGTGAACGGGAAGGCGTTCACGACGTCGAAGTTCTTTCCTCCGTCGTAGCTCACCTGCCAGCCGCCGTCCGAGCCGCTCAGGACGTACCGCGGGTTGAGCGGGTCGATCCACATCGCCTGGTGGTCGCCGTGCACGTCGCGGCCGACCGTGTGGAAGTTCGCGCCCCCATCCT
>DASTGQ010000437.1:0-5524 GCA_035718985.1 Gemmatimonadaceae bacterium | reverse complement strand
TCTGCATGGCTGCGCCAACCGTGGCGTGCAGCCAGGAGGCCGCGAGAAAGGTGGAGGGCGGCGGCGTGCACGTGGCAGGCTGGACCGGCGCGGCGGATCCAGGCCGCGGCGGCGCGGCGAACAGTCTCGCCGACGCGAAGTTCGTCGCCGAGGGGAAGGGCTTTCACGTGACGACGGGACCGGCGGTGACGTACTGGAACGCGGCGAACAAGGCAAGCGGTGACTACACCGTGAAGGCGACGTTCACCGAGCCCAAGTACATGAACCTGAACGATCACCCGCATCCGTACGGCATCATGATCGGCGGGAATGGCCTCGGCACGGCCGACGAGAGCTACCTGTATTGTGCGGCGTACGGGAACGGCAACTTCATCGTGCGCGGCTTCGGACCGAAGCCCTTCCAGCTGAATGGCGGTCGTGGTGAGAGCAACGCGGCGGTGCACAAGGCGGCCGGCAAGGATCAGCCGGTGACGCAGGAGATCGCCGTATCGGTGAAGGGCGATCAGGTGCAGTGCGCGATCAACGGGACGGTGGTGGCGAGCTATCCCAAGTCGCAGGTGGTCGGCCCGGGCAAGCTCAAGTCCACGGATGGCGTGTACGGCGTGCGGTTCGCGCACAACACGGACGCGATCGTGACCGGGTTGACGGTAACGCATCCCTGATGAAATCGCCTGGACGCTCGACGGCACCTGGTCTGGTCCTGCCGGTGCCGTCGGGCGTCCAGGCCTGACGGGTCAGGGCTGTCGGCTGAAACCGAACGTGGTACTTTCGCGTTCGGCTGGTGTGTCTCCATCCACTCGCCCTGGCCCGACAATGCCTCGACTCAGCGTTGCGTCTCTCTGTCTTGCCACCCTCGTCGGCGTGGCTCCACTAGCCGCCCAATCCCCCGCGTCGCGGGCGGAGCCTGCCATCCCGGTCACGCCCGCCGGCGACATGCTGCGCCAGTGGCTGGACGCGTTCAACAGCGGGGACTCCACTCGCCTGGCAACCTTCCTCGCCGGCTACCAGCCGGACACGCGCGCCGAGTACGAGCTGCCGTTCCGTCGGCGCACGGGCGGCTTCGATCTCGTGAGCATCGAGAAGAGCGAGCCGAGGCACCTCGAGTTCACCCTGAAGGAGCGAAGCAGCCCGATGGTGGGCTACGGCGTAATCGACGTCACTGCCACGGAGCCGCTGCGCATCAGCAACCGCTCGCTCCAGGCCATCGGTCCCAATGCAACCGCCCGCGCGCTGCGCATCACGGCGGCCGATCGCAGGCGCGTGATCGAGGGCGCCATCGCCCAACTCGACAGCTTCTATGTCTTTCCCGAGGCGGCGAAGCGGATGGACGACTCTCTCCGGGCGCGCCTCGCTCGCGGTGACTACGACCGCTACGACAACGGGATCACCTTCGCCAACCGGCTTCGGGACGACCTGCACGCGGTGATGCACGACAAGCACCTTGGCATGAACTACAGCGTCGATACGCTGCCGCCGAACCCGCCCAACGGTGAGCGGCCGAAGCCGTCGCCGCAGGACGTCGCTCGGCAACGCCAGCGCATGGACGAGGTCAACTGCGGCTTCGACAAGGCCGAGGTGCTGGAGGGGAACGTCGGCTACCTGAAGTTCGACTTCTTCGCCGATCCGGACGCGTGCGGGCCGACTGCGTCCGCGGCGATGAATTTCCTCGCCGGCACGCGCGCGCTGATCATCGACCTGCGCGAGAATGGCGGCGGTTCGCCGCCCATGGTGTCGTACGTCGCGTCGTACCTGTTCCCGAAGCGGACGCACCTCAACGACCTCTGGACCCGCAGCACGGACAAGACGGAGGAGTTCTGGACACGCGACAGCGTGCCTGGCCGCTCCTACGGCGACAAGCCGGTCTACGTGCTCACCTCGCACGACACCTTTTCGGGCGGCGAGGAATTCACCTACGACCTCAAGACGCAGAAAAGGGCGACGATCGTGGGCGAGACGACGGGCGGGGGCGCGCACCCGGTGCGCGGGCGCCGCATCGACGACCACTTCATGATCGGCGTCCCCTTCGCGCGCGCCATCAACCCGATCACCCACACCAACTGGGAAGGCACGGGAGTCGAGCCGGACGTGAAGGTGCCAGCCGACCAGGCGCTCGCCACGGCGAGAAAGCTGATCGCGGAGCACGCAGCGGAGCCGGCGCATCCGTGAGCCGGGGCCCGGGCGCCACGCTCTGATCGCAACTTCCGGATATCTTGCGGGGCGCGACGTCGCGATCCTTCGTGCCGTACGCCACCTGGAGCGATCGATGAGAGCGAGGAGTGCAATCGAAGAGGCGTGGCGGGCCGTCACCGCGCGCGATGCCTCGGCCGACGGCCGCGTCTTCTACGCGGTGACGAGCACCGGTGTCTACTGCCGGCCATCGTGCCCGTCCCGGCGGCCGCGGCGCGAGAACGTGCGGTTCTTCAGCGCGCCTGCCGAGGCGGAGCACGCGGGCTTCCGTGCCTGTCGTCGCTGCCGGCCCAACGAGCTGCAACGCGTCGAGGCAAGCGTCGCGCGGGCGAAGGCCATCCTCGACGCGCACGCCGGGCGCGGGAGCGAGGGGAGCGTCACCCTGCGCGAGCTCGCGGACGCGGTGGGGATGAGCCCCTTTCACCTGCAGCGGGTGTTCCAGGCACGAGTCGGGCTCTCGCCCGCGCGCTATCTGCGCATGCAGCGCGGAGAGCGGTTCAAGCATCGCCTTCGCGCGAGCGACACCGTGAGCCGAGCGACGTACGAAGCCGGCTTCGGGTCGAGCAGCCGCAGCTACGAGCTGACGGGGGCCCAGTTGGGGATGACTCCCGCCGCCTACCGGCATGGCGGGCGGGGAGTGGAGATCCGTTATCGGGTGGTGCTCACCTCGCTCGGCCAGCTGCTCGTGGCGGCCACCGAACGCGGCGTCTGCGCCGTGACGCTCGGTGACGACGCGGAATCGCTCGCGCGCGAGCTCGCGGCGGAATATCCACGCGCCACGCTCGTGCATGCCGGGCGCGACGACGAAGCGTTCGCGACGTGGGTGGACGCGATCGTCCAGTACATCGATCGCCAGGGCCGCACGCCCGCCGTGCCGGTCGACGTGAGCGCGACCGCGTTCCAGTGGCGCGTCTGGCGCGCGCTGCAGGAGATCCCACTCGGTGAGACACGGTCATATACGGAGGTGGCGAACGCCATCGGCAAGCGTCACGCGGTGCGCGCGGTCGCCTCGGCGTGCGCTAGCAACCGTGTGGCGCTCGTGATCCCCTGTCACCGCGTGGTGCGGTCGGACGGGTCGGTGTCCGGCTACCGATGGGGAGTCGAGCGAAAGCGCCAGCTCCTGAAGCGCGAGGGAGCGGCTGGACAGTAGCGCGGATCCTGCACGCCTCGCGGATCGGTGATCGGTTGGTATCTTGGCGGAGCACATTCTCCCGGTCACTCGCATCGCGCATGAGCAGGTTCATCGATTTCCAGCCCGACCTCGACCGCGACCTCCTGCTCGAGCGCGTCGTGGACATCCCGCCCGAGGCGGTCTTCGACGCGTGGACCACGCCGTCGCTCATCACGCAGTGGTTCACGCCGGCGCCGTGGACCACGATCGCGGCGAACGTGGACCTGCGGCCCGGCGGCTCGTTCCGCACGGTGATGCGCTCGCCCGAGGGGCAGGAGTTCGCCAACGAGGGATGCGTCCTCGAGGTGGTGGAGAACCGGCGCTTCTCGTGGACCGGCGCGTTCAAGCCGGGCTTCCGGCCGTACACGAAGGCGGAGCTCGACGGATTGCCATTCGTATTCACCGCAGTGATCACGATGGAGCCGGAAGGGCAGGGGACGAACTATCGGGCGCTTGCCATCCATCCCGATACCGACGCACGGGACATCCACGACCAGATGGGATTCCATACGGGGTGGGGCGCGGCGCTGGACCAGCTCGTCGCCCTGATGCAGCGGCAGCGGTGAGCCTCACACGACCACATCCTTTCACGGAGGTGCTCACATGTTCGGTTCGACTCCTGGCATGATGTACGGCGGCATGCTCATCTGGCTGGTCTGGCTCTTCGTGTCGATCGCCGCGCTCGTGGCCTTCTTCCGCGGCATGAATGCGCTCGTGGCGATTGCGCGGCGGCTGGAGAACATCGAGCAGATCCTCGCCAGCCGGGCCGGTCCTGGCTCGACACTCTGAGCGCGCCGCGTTCGTGAACCGGGTCGTTCTTGCGGCGCTGCTCTCCGCGGCAGCCTGCGCGTCGACGCCGCGGACCCCGCGTCCCGACGGTGAGCCGATCGCGTCATCACGCAGCGCGACGGCCGCACGCGGCACCGTCCACCTCGACGTCGTCCACTCCGAGGCCCTCGGGATGGACAAGCGCGTTGCGGTGTACCTCCCGCCTTCGTACGACCGGAACTCGTCGCGGCGCTATCCGGTGGTGGTCTACCTGCACGGGCTGTTCGGCGCCGAGACGGATTGGCTCTCGAAGGGCGGGCTCGACGAGGTGGCCGATTCGCTCGCGGCAGCGGGGCGCGGGGAGGCGATTCTCGTCACTCCCGACGGCGACGATGGCTGGTGGACCAACTGGGCGGTCGAGAGCTCGCTCGCGGCCTGTGCGGATTCGCTGCACACCGAGGATCCCGCGCGCTACTGCGTGCGTGGCCATCGATACGAAGACTGGGTGACGCGCGACGTGCTGGCGTGGGTCGACGGACATTACCGCACGCGTGCCGACCGCGCGCATCGCGGCATCGCTGGCCTGAGCATGGGCGGTGTCGGCGCGCTCACGCTGGCGCTGAAGCACCCGGACCTCTTCGGAGCGGCGATGAGTCACTCCGGTGTCGTGTCCGTGCTGCTCGACGAGACCAACCCGTTCGCGGCGCCGGCGCGTTACGTGAGCACGCCGGATTCACTGCGAGCACCGGTCACCTCGTGGAAGGCGCGCCTGCTGCTCGCGCTCGGGCCATCTGTCCGGCGCTGGCAGGAGTACGAGCCCGCGGTGCTGGCCGCGGAAGTGCAGCGAAGGGGCTCGCCCGTGCCGGCCATCCGCTTCGACTGCGGCACCGAGGACGCGCTGCTGGCCGAGAATCGCGCGCTGCACTGGGAGCTGCAGCGCCTGGGCATCGCGCACGAGTACGGTGAGTGGCCCGGCGCCCACAGCTGGCGCTACTGGCACGACCGCACGCCAGCGGGCCTCGCGTGGATGCGGGCGCGCGTCGGCGGCTGACCGCCGACGCGCCACCGCGACATCGTGAGTCAGGGGAAGATCACGGGGAACACGATATTGGTGGTGTAGATGCACCGATCGTTGTGCCCGCACTCCGGAACGATGATCGCCTTGTGCTTCGCGCCCATCGTCTCCGTCACGTACTTGTAGAACGCTTCGCCGCGCGCGCGGCGCGTCGGTCCCTGCGCCATCGCCGAGGGCGACGAGTCGAACCCGCCGAGCGGGAGCACGTCGACCTGGCCGAGCAGGTAGGTGGTGGGGCGCTCAACGAGGTTCTTCCTGAGCTGGTCGTCGGTCAGTCCCGCCGAGTAGCCGGTGCGGCTCTCGAGGCCCGCCGGCCACTTGTC
>DASTGQ010000436.1:0-2408 GCA_035718985.1 Gemmatimonadaceae bacterium | reverse complement strand
CTGCCCCGACCACCGTCGCGGACCGGGCGGCGGCGATGCGCCAGGCGATCGCCGCGGCGATGGCGCGCTCGTGGCGCGAGATCCCGCACTACCACCTTGCGACCGACGTCGATCTCGCGCGCGCGGTGCGCTGGCTCGAGGCGGAGAACCTGAAGCGGCCGGTCACCGAGCGAATCCTCCCTGCCGCGCTTCTGCTCAAGGCGGTCGCGCTCGCCCTGCGTGAACAGCCCGATTTCAACGGCTTCTGGGTCGACGGCGGCTTTCATCCGGGTGCGGGCATCCACGTCGGTGTCGCCATCTCCCTGCGCGGCGGCGGACTCGTCGCGCCGGCGATCCACGATACCGACACGCGCTCGCTCGATGACGTCATGCGCTCCCTGCGCGACCTCGTGCAGCGGGCGCGCGGAGGGATGCTGCGCGGCTCCGAGCTCACGGATCCCACTGTCACCGTGACGAACCTCGGCGACCAGGGCGTGCGTGAAGTGTTCGGCGTCATCTCTGCGCCGCAGGTGGCGCTGGTCGGAATCGGGAAGGTAGCCGAGCGAGCGTGGGCGGAGGGCGGCATGCTCGCCGTGCGCCCCGTCGTCACGCTGACGCTCGCCGCCGATCATCGTGCGAGCGACGGTCATCGCGGTGCGCTTCTTCTGACGGCCATCGATCGCCTGCTCCAGTCCCCGGAGCGCCTATGAGCGACGCGCCCCCGAAAGAGGCAGATGTCCGCGCGGCCATCCTTCGCGCGCTGCACCGGGTCGCGCCCGAAGTCGATCCTGCTTCGTTGCGGCCCGACGTCAGCCTTCGCGACCAGATCGACCTGGACTCGATGGACTTCCTCAATTTCGTGATCGGCCTCGCCGAGTCGCTGGGCGTGCAGATTCCCGAGGTCGACTATGCGCAGCTCGCGACGCTCGACGGGAGCGTTGCTTACCTTATCGCGCACGGTGCTCGGGCGGCGTCATGAGCGCAGGGAGTCTGTGTCCATCCCTTGCGGCTGGCTTACCGTGGTGCGTGGCGGAGCGCCGAGCGGAGCGTCACGAACTCCATCACGTTCTGGGCTGTGAGCACGCCGAGGAGCTCGCGCCCCCGGACGATGGGCAGAGTCCGGCCGCCAAGCGTCGTCAGCTTTCGGAGGGCTTCCTCGGGCGCATCGTCCGGCGCTGCCGAGCCGAAGTCCTGGCGCATCACCGAGCGCACGAGCGCGTCGCCCCCGTGCTCGGCAAGGCCGCGAACGAGGTCGCGCTGGCTGAGCATGCCGACGAGCGCGCCTCCGTCGACGACGGGAAAGTCCTGCTGGAAGCCGGCGATCGTGAGCTGCGCCGCGCGTGAGAGCGCGTCGGCCGGTGCGAGCGTCTGGATGTCGGTGATCATCAGGCTCGAGAGACGGACGCCACCGAGCGCGTCGGTGGTCTGGACCGCCGCCGCCTCAGCGGCCGCCGCGAGCCAGACGAAGAGCGCGATCAACACGAGCACCGGACTGCCGACGACGAACAAGCCGACCAGCCCGAACACGAGCGCGAACGCGCGGCCCACGCGCGCGGCACTGAGCGTCGCGCGCACGTAGTCCCGTGTCCGCGCCGCGAGGATGGCGCGCAGCACGCGGCCGCCGTCGAGCGGGAAGGCGGGGATGAGGTTGAACGCCGCCAGCCAGAGGTTGAGCGCGATGAGCTGCGCGAGGAGCGTCGACGGTGTGGCGGGCGCCGTGCTCGTGATGAGCTCCGGGAGCCGACCGAAGTCGCCCCGGAGTGCGAACGCCCCGGCGAGCGCAGCGGCGAGCGCGACGTTCACCGCGGGACCCGCCAGCGTGATCAGCAGCTCCTGCCGCGGCTCGCGCGGCAGGTGTTCCAGGCGTGCGATGCCGCCGATCGGCAGCAGAGTGATGTCGGTGGTGCGGATCCCGAAGTGGCGTGCCGTGAGTGCGTGCCCGAGCTCGTGGAGCACGACGGTCACGAACACCGCCAGGGTGAGCACCACGGCGAACAGCGCGCTCGCGGCCGTGCCGCTCCCGAGCGCCACGATCGCGATCCACGCGAGCAGGAGGGGAAACGTCGCATGGACGGCGATGTCGATCCCGGCGACTCGCCCGATGCGCCACGACCACTTCATGGGTCACCTCGCTGCTGGCAGATGGCAGGCGCGGCGGCCGCGCACCAACCCTGGTGCGCGGTGACGACGCCACATCGGAAAGCTGTGCGTGGCCGGGTAGTCCCGCCGTCGGACATTCGCTGACGCGACGCGCGGGGACGCGCGGGCTGTCCGTGCGTCCCGGATGGCTGGAGGGCCTGAGCGATCGGCCCGATCCGCGCCGGAGCGCGACCGCGGCCAACGCCGCGCCAATCCATGGCGTCATTGCGCACGCAATTGGCGCGGCCCCGCCGCGCGCATACGTTACCGGGTGCGCCTCGTCTTCGCCG
>DASTGQ010000435.1:0-2003 GCA_035718985.1 Gemmatimonadaceae bacterium | reverse complement strand
CGCCTCGGCCGCCTCGGCGGAATTCTGCTGCCGGGCGGCGAAGACCGCCTGTGCGCGGCGCAGCTCGGCGCGTGCCCGTGCGGCTTCCACGGCCACCGACTCACGCTGCTGGCGCAGCTCGAGCTCGGCGAGCCGCTCCTGGGCCTGCGCGAGATCCACGTTGGACTTCACGCGGAAGCCGTCGAAGAGCGGGAAGGAGATGTTGACGCCGGCCTGCCGGTCGGAGAAGAAGCCACCGTTCTGGCAGAGGCGGCCCGACGCAGATCCGGTAGGGCAGAAGCTCTCGGCGAGCGTGCCACGCGCCATGGGAAACCCCTGGCCCGGCGCGGGAAACGCGGAGTAGCCCGACTGGATGAAGGCGCTGACCGTGGGGAAGTAGTCGGCGCGCGCGACGGAGATGTCCAGCCGGCGCGCGGCCAGGGTGAGTTCGGCCGAGCGCACGGCGGCGCGGTCGATCACAGCGGCCGGGTCGGCCAGCTCGGCGAGCACAGTGGCGGCGGAGTCAGCGTTGATCTGGCTGGTGAGTGCAACAGGCTGCTCGATGGGAACGTTGAGCACGCGCTTGAGGTCGAGGAGCGCCAGCTCCTCGTCGCTGTGCGCCTGCAAGGCGAGCGGCTCGATGTTGGCGCGCTCCACGCGGGCGCGGAGCACGTCGTAGCGCGCAGCCTGGCCGGCGCGCTCGAACTGCTCCACCTGCACGAGGCGACTCGTCGCGAGGGTGAGATTGGTGTCCTGGATTGCCGCGATACGTGCCGCGTACAGCGCCTGCAGGTAGGCACGCTGGACGTCGAGCGTGATGAGGGCGACCTGTTCGCGCTCGTCATAGCGGGCGGCCTCGCGGGCTTCACTCGCCGATCGCGTGGCGTTGAGAAGCTTGCCACCCTGGAAGAATGTCTGCGAGAGGTTGGCGCTGATGCTGTAGGTGTTGGGCTGGTTGAACACCGAGCCCACCGCCTGACCGCGCGCGCTCTCGTAGACGTGGGTGTACGTGCTGTTGAGGCGGAGCTGCGGCAGCGTGTTCGCGCGCGCTGCACCAAGCCGCGCGCCCGCCACCTCCGCCCGTGCGGCGGCGATGCCCACTTCATCGCTCTGGCGCTGAGCGAGCGACACCGCATCCGACAGGGAGAGGCGCAGCGTGTCGGCCACGGAGGCGCGAGTTGGCGATTGGGCGCGAAGTGGCGCGAAGGCGAGCAGCACGACGAGCGGAACGGCGGACAACGACTGGTGTCGTCCGGTGCGAGGCAACGGGTGTGGCAGGAGCATCGACAATTATACGAACGCCGGAGGGCGAACGCTGAGTGGCCCCGTAAGGATGAGGCGGCAGCGACCAGCTATCATTTCACACGCGAGCTGGCGACCACGATCCACACCCATCAACACGATGCCCAGGACACTGGTTCTTTTTCACGGGAACGGCGACGCGGTGGCCGCAATGGCGGAAGCCGTGGCCGAGGGCGTCCGGTCTGTCCGCTTCGCCGAAGTGGACGTGCGGCAGCTGACAGAAGGCGGCGTCTACACGAGCGGTCGCGTGCGGCCACTGGGGAGCGCCGAGGAGCTGGCCACGTACGACGGGCTCATACTTGGCACGACGGCAGACAAGGGAGAGCACTCTCCGGTCATCACGCGGCTGCTCGCCGAAGTGGACGCCTTTCGGACGCAGGGACCGCTCGGCCTGCTCGTCGGCGCGGCCTTCGCTGCCGGCGAGGCGAGTGATGAGGCGTGCTGGGCGCTCCTGCGGGAGTTGGGCGGTCTGGGACTGGTGCTGGTGCCGCCGGGCGCGAGCGGGTCGGAGGCCCGGAAGCTCGGTCACCGGATGGCGCACGTGGTGAGCTGGATCACGCACGCGCGGTCACACCATCACTGATTGGAGGTCAGGAGGTCGGGACGTCCGAGGCCGATCTCCCCGCCTCTCGTCTTCCTCGTTCCTGAGGGCTCAAGCTTTCGCGGGGGGAGGCCGATACTGCATGCAGTCGTCCCCTCTCCTCCCATGATGACCTCCTCTT
>DASTGQ010000434.1:0-4771 GCA_035718985.1 Gemmatimonadaceae bacterium | reverse complement strand
CTGCAGCGGCAGCGGGAGGTGGATTACACCTACCTGTCCGTGGGCGGCGGCTTCCGCAGCTCGCCGAACAGCGGGCGTATCTACGTGGCGCTCAAGCCGGGTCACCGACGCTCGTTGTTCGACATCCAGAATGACCTCCGTGGCCAGCTGAAGAGCATGACCGGCGTGCGTCCAACCATTCAGGGACAGAGCTCCATCTTCAGCCGTGGCTATCAGCCCATCATCGTGAACGTGCAGGGCCCGGAAGCGTCGCGCCTCGAGATTGCCGCTGACCGGACCCTGCAGGCGGTCAAGTCGGTGGCGGGAGTGGCCGAGCCGAACTCCAGCGAGGATGGCGACATCCCACAGCTGGACGTGCGAGTGGACCGACAGGAAGCGTGGCGCGCCGGGCTTGGCGTGGGTGCCGTTGCAGCCACATTGCAGCCACTATTCGCCGGTCAACGAGCCAGTACATGGGAAGATCCCCTTGGCTTCTCGCACGACGTCGTGGTCGTCTTCCCCGACTCGCTCCGCAGCTCTGCCGCCGATGTCGCCCAGCTCCCGGTGCAGAGCTCTCTCGTCGATCCCCGGACCGGCCTGCCTGCCATGGTGCCGCTCTCGCAGGTGGCCGACGTCCATGCCGGGGTGGGCCCGCAGCAGATCGAGCGGCGTCAGCTCGAGCAGCAGGTGCAGATCCGCGCCGGCGTGCTTCCCGGCTTCGCCATGGGCGACGTGGCCAATGCAGTCAAGCAGGCCATTGACCGCATCGGCCTCCCCCCCGGCTATCACGCCGTGTTCACCGGCGACGTGCAGAACCTCGAGGAGACCAAGGGCTACGTGCTCAGTGCGCTCGGCCTGGCGGTGATCTTCATCTACCTGATCCTCGCCTCGCTGTTCGGGTCGTTCCTCCAGCCGCTGGCCATCATGCTGGCGCTCCCGCTCAGCTTCATCGGCGTGGTGCTCGCGCTCCTGGTCACGCGCGGCAACATGAATGTCATGACCATGATCGGCATCATCATGCTCATGGGGCTCGTGACGAAGAACGGCATCCTGCTCGTCGACTTCACCAACCAGCTGCGCGCCGAGGGGCGCGACCGGGCAGCCGCGCTGCTGGATGCCGGCCGCATCCGCCTGCGACCGATCATCATGACCACGGTAGCGATGATCTTCGGCATGATCCCGCTGGCGCTGGCGCTCGGCGCCGGTGCCGAGGCGCGCGCGCCGATGGCGCGCGCCGTCATCGGCGGCCTCATGACGTCCACCCTGCTCACGCTGTTCGTGGTGCCGGTGATGTACACCATCCTCGACGACGCCGGGAGCTGGGTGGCGGCGCGACTCACCGGCGGCGTGCCGAAGACAGCGTCATCGCCGGCCGGGACGGGCGCGATTCCCGAGGCCGCCACCGGCGACTGACGCACCAGTTCACGACCGCACACGCGTCAGCGTGAGGCTGATGCGCGGAATTCGCTTGACGAAGTCCGCGCATTGTCTTACAAGGGAGTCTGTACGCGAGTGCGTCGCATGTGCGTGCGGTCATGCTGCACTGTGGCAGAGCGCACCGACACGACGCGGTGATGCCTGCCATGATGGGGGCACACGTCGTGCAGCGGCGCCGCGCCGGGTGCGCGTCCCGCATCCGCGGGTCGGCGCAGTCCGCGCCGCAATCTCGAGACGACACGCAGGTCCGACTGGCCTATCTCCACAGGAGGCAGTGATGCCGCGCGGTGACGAGTTGAACGAGGAGCTTCGGTTTTCCGATCGCGACGATGATGCCGACGATATCGGCTATGGTGGTGGTGGCTCCTCGTCCTATGACGATGACGATGAGGAGGACGGCGGCTGGACGACCCACAAGGACGACAGCGACGACCTCTGGGACAGCACCGATGAATCCGAGGACGAGGAGGATGAGGGGCTCGGTACCCCCGTCGTCGAAGGCGAGGACGAAGAGGAGGAGAGCCCGCTCGTCGTGGCGCGTGCGCCGCGGGGCGGAGGCGCGAGCGGCCGTCCGATCACCCCGTCCGGGGCGGCTGGTACCGGTGGGGCTGGCGGTGCGGCCGGTGCCCGTGGTGGCATGAGCTCGAACAAGCCCTCGGCCTCACCCGCCGCGGGCGGCAGCGCTGGGGCGCGCACGGCTGGCGGGGCCACCGCCGGCGGTGGCACGACGAGCGGTTCATCCGGCGCTGGAGCAGGGGGCGCCGGTAGCATGGGACGCTCCGGCATGAGCAGCACGGGCAGCACGAGTGCCTCCGGCGGCGGTGCGGGTGGCAGGTCTGCAAACAAGGCGACCAGCGGCAGCTCAGCACGGAAGGGCGGCGCCGGCCAGAGCAGCGCAAAGAAGGGCACTGCGAAAAAGAGCTCGGCCAGGAAGGGGGGCGCGAAGAAGACTACTGCCAGGAAGGGTGGCGCCGGGAAGACTGCCGCGAAGAAGGGCGGAGCGGGGAAGAGCGCGGCGAAGAAGGGATCGGCCCGCAAGGGAGCCGCGAAGAAGAGCTCCGCTCGAAAGGGCGGCGCGAAGAAGCCGCCAGCAAAGCGGTCCACGCCGAAGCGGAGCGCCGGTCGCGGCTCTTCGGCTCGCAAGGGCGGCGCGAAGAAGAGCGCCAGGCGGGGTGGGCGGCGCTGATCACCGCGCGCTATCCAGCATGACCGACGGGGTGCGGCGAGATGCCGCACCCCGTCGCGTTTGCCTCCACGGGACGCGCTGCCCTAATATCCGGCCATGAAGTACGCGTCCCCTCCCGCCACCCCTGCTCCAGCCACAGCCTCCCCACGCGTCGAGCCTCACCATGAAGGCATCGGCGAGGTGGCGGCCGGGATCGCCCGCGAGCTCCGGCAGCCGCTGCTCGCGATCTCGTCTGCAGCCCAGCTGCTGCGCTTCCGCGTCGCGGAAGACCCCGTGGTCGAGAAGAACGTCGGGCGGATCCTCCGCGAGGTGGAGCGACTCAACGCCTTTACATCGGCACTGCTCGACTATGCGAGCGCGGACGCGATGCACCTCGCGCCCGCCGACCCGGATGCGCTGTGGGACGAGGTGCTCGAGAGCGAGCGGGGACGACTTGAGAGTCGAGCCCTGCTCATCCAGCATACGCGGCCCGAACCAGCCGCTCGCTGTTCGGTGGACGCGGTCCAACTGCGGCGCCTGTTCTCCGAGCTCCTCGCGAACGCCGCGGAGGCTGCGCCCGAAGGGACCGACCTGGTGCTCCAGTCCACGCTGACCGGGGACGGCGGCTGGCGTTGTCTGCTCCGGAACGGTGGTGCGACCCTTCCCGCCGACGCGCTCGCACACGCCTTCGACCTGTTCTTCACCACGCAGGCCGGCAACGCCGGCATCGGGCTGGCGCTCGCGCGGCGGATCGCCGAGGATCATGGGGGATCGCTGGGGCTGGAGAGCGATCCCAATGGCACCACGGCAGTCCTGACGCTCCCGGCGATTCCGTCGCCGCGAGTCGCGTAATGCGCTGGCGCAAGGCAGCCGCGGCGGGCGGTGCCGCCCTGGGAGCGGCGGCGCTGTACAACGTCACGGCCTCCCACCGCATCGCGGACCTGGAAAACGACCTCGGGGGCGAGAGCTGCGAGCTCCTCTGGCGCGGTCACCGCGTGGCCTACACGCGACACGGCAACGGTGAGCCCGTGCTGCTGGTGCACGGCATCTACGCCGGCGCGTCGTCCAACGAGTGGCGCCATACCGTGGACGCCCTCGCCGAGCGATATACGGTCTTCGCGGTCGACCTGATTGGCTTCGGGCGCTCGGACCGTCCTCGGCTTCGATACACGCCCGCGTTCTATCAGGCCCTGCTGGGCGACTTGATGGGTCGGCTGGGGCGCGGCCCGCTGGCCGTCGTCGCCAGCTCCCTTTCCGCCGCCCACGTCGTGTCGCTGGCGGCGCGGGACCCTCGGCACGTGACGGCACTCGCCCTCATCGAGCCGACCGGGCTTGGCCAGTTGAGCGGGCCGCCCACGACGGCACAGAGCGCCGCCCAGCTCCTGCTCGATGCGCCCATCGTCGGCACGTCGGCGTACAACGCGCTCACGTCGCCCGCGAGCGTGCGCCGATTCCTCGAGGAGATCTACGTCGACCATCGCCTCGTGACCGACGAGCTCGTGGAGTCGTACGTCCGGAACGCGCGGCAGCCAGGCGGCAAGTTCGCCGTGTCGTCGTTCGTGGGCGGCCAGCTCAACGTGGACATTCGCCAGTCGCTGCGTCGCGTCCGTCAACCGATGTTGATCCTCTGGGGCGAACAGGCGCGCCAGAATCCCGTGCAGCACGCACACGGCTTCCGCGTGCTGAAGCCCGAGGCGGACTGGGCCCTCATTGCCAGCGCAGGCGATCTCCCGCACGACGAACAGCCGCGCGCCGCGAACGCCGTGTTGCATGGCTTCCTCGCGCGAGTGAAGTCGGGCACGCGCGGCCCCCGAACCTCTCGCAACAGCGCCTGAGTGCGCACCGGGCGCGAGCGCCTGTTATCTTCCGCCGCCTATGCCGGAGCCGTCTCTCTCTCCCGTCGCCCTGCTGCGCGCCCATTCTCGGCACGCCCCCTGGAATGCCCGCGGCCTCGCGGCCCACGTCACGGCGCTCGTGGATGCGGCGGGCATCCGCCCCACCAATGCCTCGGCGCGGGTGGCGCCCAGCGCGCGGTCGGTGCGCTTCTATGTCGCCAACGGCCTGCTCGACCGTCCTGAGGGCGCCGGTACGGCGGCGACGTACAACTACCGGCACCTGCTCCAGTTGCTCGCCATCAAGATCCGTCAGCGAGAGGGAGCCACGCTGGACGGCATCCGGACCGAGATGAAG
>DASTGQ010000433.1:0-3659 GCA_035718985.1 Gemmatimonadaceae bacterium | reverse complement strand
AGCGGCGGCTGGGAGGAGCGCTGGCAGACGGCGCTCGACGCGGTCAGAAGCCGAGTCGGGCGCTGACGGTCACGTTGCGCGGCGCGAGCGTGTAGTAGTACGGCTCCATCGCGTTCGGGTCGGCGCTCCCCGCCAGCTGTCCCGGATACCCACCGGTGTAGACCCGCGCGTCGAAGATGTTGCGCACGGCGACGAGGATGGACTGCTGGCGGACGTGCAAGGTGAGGGCGCCGTCGGCGTACCAGCTCGCCGGCACCACGAAGCGCGGGTCGTTGGTGTTCGTGAGCATCATGCGCGAGGTATATCGCCCGTCGAGGTCGAGCGACGCCCAATCGGTGAGCGCGGCGCGGATGCCGTGGCCGCTGACGAACTTCGGCGTCATCAGCGCGGTGACGTCGTGATAGGACTGGCCGCTGGCGTCATCGGTATAGTCGGCGATGCGCGCATCGGTGAGCGAGGCGGTGGCGACCACGGCAAGCCTCGGCACGACGTGCCAGGTGAGATCTCCTTCAGCCCCGCGGCGGACGCTGCGCGCGACGTTCTTGCGCAGCTCGTAACCCAGCTCGCTGATCTGGCCGATGGGCGCGATCTCGTCGTGGAACTGCATGAGGAAGAGGTTCGCGTGCGCCTGCAGCGCGGGCCGCGTCCAGTCGAACCCCGTCTCGAGGTCGCGCGCGGATTCGGGATGGACGCGCGTGAGCGGATAGACGGAGCGCGCCGTCGCGCTGTCCACGTCGTCGGCGCCGGCCAAGAGATCGGTGCGCGTCGGCTCGCGGCCATTCAGCCCCGCGCTGGCGTACATGGAGAGCGCGTCACTCACGTGCAGCCGCACGCCCGCCTTGGGATTCAGGAAGCTCCAGCTCACGTCGGCGGGCGCGACGCCGGAGCCGGCCGTGGGCGCGTAGCGGAACTGGGCGAAGCGAAGCTGCACGTCGCCGTAGACGGTGGCGAGGCCGCGCGTCACGCTCGCCCGCGCGAAGGCGCTCTGCTCGCCCTTGTAGCCGGTGTTGTCGTAGTACCGCGTCTCCATGTCGGGGCGCTGGCCCATCCAGTGCTCCCGCGCATACCGCGAGACGTTTACCCCCGCGGACGCGCTGGCGCTGTTGCCCGTCCAGTCGAGCGAGCTGATGACGCCGCCCCAGCGCGAGTGCAGGCCGTAGTGGTACGCGTCGCTCAGGTCGCCGTTCCCGGTGGGATAGTCGTACCATCCGCCGGCGTCGAAGCCGTACGCCGTGCTGGCGAGGCTGAGCGACCCCGTGAGCGCGTGCGTCCAGGCGAGACTGAGCAGGTCCTCGTGGAATCGGTCCTGCACGGCGAGCGAAGGGCTGTTACCGAACGGATTGTCGCGCGGGTCGCGCTGCAGCACGGAGAGGGGCGACGCCAGGTACGCCTGCTGGTTGGACGAGAGGCCGACGAGGAGCGTGGCCTTCACGACGTCGCGCGAGCCGAACCAGCCTCCGCTGGCAAAGGCGCTGCGGGAGCTGTTGCCGGAGTTGAAGCGATAGCCGTCGGTGTGCTGCGCCGAGCCGCGCACGTAGCCCGCGAAGCCGCCCTGGGTGAGCCCGGACTGCGCGCTGAGCGCCGCGCGCCGCGTGTCGAACGCACCGCGGGTCAGCTCCAGCTGTCCGCCGCGCGACACACTGGCGATGGGGATGGACTCGAAGTTCACCGAGCCGGCGTACGACGCCTCGCCAGGCGTGCTCGCGCCGACGCCGCGCTGCACCTGCACCGAGGCGATGCTGTTGGCGAAGTCGGGGAAGTCGGAGAAGTAGAGGGACTCGTCCTCGGGCTCGTTGAGCGGGATGCCATCGAGCGTGATGTTGATGCGCGTCTGGTCGATGCCGCGCAGGCGGAGGTAGGAATAGTTGGACCCGGATCCGCTCTCGGAGTACGCGGTGAGGCCGGGCGCGTCCTGGAGGAGGATGGGCATCTCCTGCCCGGTGTACTGCCGCATCAGCTCCGCGCGCGGGATGGTCTTCTGCGAGATGGGCGTGTCGTGGCCGCGGATGGCCGTGACGCGCACCGACTCGAGCCGCTGCGCGCGGGAGCGGGTGGAGTCGGCCGACGTATCGGCCGGAGCACGGACGGTGTCACGCGCCCCGGCCTGGGGCGCGGATTGCAGCGTGAGCGCAAGAAGGAGTGCCAGCACGTGCGAGCTCCGATGTAACGCGTGAACGCGAGGGAGCCGGCCGGCGTGGGCGGAGTGGGTGCGTCGCAAATGAAGCTCGGCGCGATCCGCCTGCACCAGTGACGCTCCCTTCGCTGGAATGACCCAGATCAGGTTCGACGGGTGTGATCTCAGCCCGCGCTTGTGAACTCCGTGCGCAGGCACCCCGTGCCACTGTGCTTCGATGATAACCCGTCGCGTGTCGGCGGCGCAACATGGTTCTTCGTCAGTCCTCGTTCCGTGCAGCTTGGCTGGCCACTCAGTCGAAGGAGGATACGGATTCTACGGATTGCACGGAGGCTACGGATTTCTCCCGCGCGGGATCGTTGCTCAGTTCACCAGAGCGGGGGCTGTACGCCTTCAAATTCCCTGACTTCAGTTGGAGGGGCCTCGGATGGCTTCTCGGCGCCTGGAGCCATCGGTGCGGAGAGAATCCGTGCAATCCGTAGAATCCGTACGATCCGTATTTCCCTTCGACTGAGCGGCCCGCCCTGGCGCATGGAGCGCAGGGCGCCGAGGAGCCTTCAGGGGAGCAGCAGCTCGAGCACGTCCTCTCGCGGCACGTCGCCGAAGTACAGCGTGAGATCGGTGCCGCCGACCGCGGCGAGCATGGCGTCGCGCTCATAGGGCACGCCGCGCAGGCGTGCCTCGAGCTCGCCCACGTCGTGGCGGCCCATGAAGTCGCCGAAGATGCGCAGGCCGGCGATGAGACCCTGCTGCACGTCGAAGCGGAGGTCGATCTCGCCGGCGGGGAAGCGCCGGGCGCGCTGCACGTTGCTCGGCGGGTTCTCACCGTAGTTCCACGACCAGGCTGCGTACTTCGTGGCACGCAGCTCCTCCACGCGCTGCCAGTCGTCGTCGCTGAGCTCCACGCTCGGGATCGCGGCCCGGTCGCGCGTGCCGAAGATGCGCTCGAGGATCAGCTCGCGCAGCTCGCGCACGCCGAGCGCCGGTTCGTCACTCGCCGACGCCTGCAGCAGGAACTCGTTGATGTTCGCCACTCGGCTGCGGATGGACTTCACCCCCTTGGACTCCACCTTGCCGGGGCGCGGGCGCAGTGCCGCCGTCACGTCGTCGAGGTTGGAGTGCACCAGCAGGGTACCGTGGCTGAACATCCGGTCCGGCGTCGCGAACTGCGCGTTGCCGGAGATCTTGCGACCGTCGACGAGGATGTCGTTGCGTCCGCCGATCTCCGCGGGGACGCCGAGCCCGCGCAGCACGTCCACCACCGGACCGTTGAAGCGATCATAGCGGTTGAAGCGGCCGCTCACGTCGCGCGTCATGAAGCTGAAGTTCAGGTTGCCGAGGTCGTGATAGACGGCCCCACCACCCGAGACGCGCCGCACGACACGGATGCCTCGTTCGGCGACGACGTCGGGCGCGATCTCCTCGATCGTGTTCTGGTTGCGACCGATGATGATCGCCGGCGCGTTGATGTAGAACAGCAGGCAATCGTCATCGACCAGCTTATTGCGCAGCACGTGCTCCTCGA
>DASTGQ010000432.1:0-3604 GCA_035718985.1 Gemmatimonadaceae bacterium | reverse complement strand
ATGAACTCCGGGAACGACTCGCCGGTGACGTCGATGATCATCTGCTGCAGGACCGTGTAGCCACCACCCGAGTAGCGCCAGATGGCGCCGGGTATGGTGTCCACGCGAATGGCGGGGGTATTGGTGGGTGGCGTGCCGTCGAGCACCTGCACCACCGTGGGCCGCGCCTCGTCCACGGCGTATCCGGGGAAGCCGTGCACCGTGAGGCCGGCGGTGTGCGAGAGCAGCTCGCGCACGGTGACCGGCTGCTGCGCGGTGAACGCGTTCGCGGGCACCTTCCAGCTCGCGAGCGTGAGGTTGACGTCACGGTCGAGCGGCAGCTTCCCCGCCTCCACGAGGTGGAGTGCGCCGAGGGCGGCGACGGACTTGCTGATGGAGCCGGCCTGGAAGAGCGTGGAGGTGGTGACGGGCACGCTGCCACCCGGATCGGTGACGCCGTACGCCCGTGCATACACGATGCGGCCGTCCTGGATGACCGCGAGGGAGAGGCCGGGGATGTGTCGCTGCGCCATCTGCGCGGTGACGAAGGCGTCGAGGTCGTCCGTTCGCGGCGTGTTCGGGGTGCCGGATCCCGAGCCGGTGCCGGTGGCACAGGCGAGCAATGCGACGGAGAGCGGAAGGAAACGCCGGGCGACGTGCATGGTGGCCTCCGGGGGCGCCTGTAGTGATTGCCCGAATGTACGGCTGGCTCGGCGCACCTCGATAGGGCGCATCCCTTGCACCATCCTCCGTCATGAGCGAGCACGAGATCATCCCCTATCGCGGCTACGCCAGCGGCCGGCGCGTGCTCGTGCACGGCCGCGTGCAGGAGGCGAAGCACATTCCGCCCGCCAGCGCCGAGGACTCGGTGTGGCGCAACCTGTTCAACACGTTCAAGCGGGTGGACGCCGATCCGCTGCCCTTCGCCCCGGTGCGCGTCACGATCGGCGGCACGCAGCACGAGGTGCAGGCGGACGACGAAGGCTTCATCCGTGCGTGGCTCGAGCTCGACGAGCCGCTGCCCGGCGGCGAGCCGTGGCATCCGGTGGAGTTCCACCTGCTCGGCGGCACGGGCTCGACGCGCGTGGTGACGCAGGCGGTGGGGGAGGTGCGAGTGCCGACGAGCACCGCGGCGTTCGGCGTGATCAGCGACCTCGATGACACGGTGATCCAGTCGCGGATCACGAGCTTTCTCCAGGCCGTGCGCACGGTGATGCTCGGCAACGCGCGCACGCGCCTCCCCTTTCCCGGCGTCGCCGCGTTCTATCGCGCGCTGGAGCGCGGCGCCGACGGCGAGCGGCTGAACCCGATCTTCTACGTCTCCAGCAGCCCGTGGAACATCCACGACATCGTCGCCGACTTCCTCGACATCCAGGGGATCCCGCGCGGCCCGATCACGCTGCGCGACTGGGACGTGGTGCTCTCGGCGCTGACGTCGAGCCACCTCGGCACGTTCAAGGAGCCGGTGATCAACGAGATCCTCGAGCTGTATCCCGACCTGCCATTCATCCTGATCGGCGACAACAGCCAGAAGGATCCGGAGATCTACCGCGGCCTGCTCGACCGGCATCCCGGCCGGATCATCGCCATCTACATCCGCAACGTGGACGCGAAGCCGGAACGGTCGGCGAGCGTACAGGCGCTGGCGAAGGAGGTGCTGGCCGCCGGCTCGACGCTCGTGCTGGCGGACGATACCTACGCCGCAGCGACGCACGCCGCGGCACAGCGGTGGATCAGGGAGGATGCGCTGCCGGGGATCCGCGAGGAGAAACGGGCGGACGAAGGCGCGACGGGGGCGAAGGCCGATGCGCCCGGCGTGGACGCACCGAAGGCGCCGACCGTGGTCGTGGAGTGAGCCTCGGCGCGCTCAGCTGGATTGCACGGCGAGCGCGCGCTCGATGCGGCGATCAGGCACGAGCCAGATCAGGGCGACGGTGACGTAGAGCGCGCCGGCGATCCACTGACTGACGAATGCGGCGGGGATCGCAACGACGTAGAGCAGGGGCGAGACCTTGCCTTTCCAGTCGCGGCCAATGGCGCGCGCGAGCAGTGAGTCTTCGCCCTCGATGAGGATGAGGCGACGCTGCAGGAGCTCGTACGCGACGGCGGCCATGAGGAGCACGAAACCGTAGGTGGCGGTAGGCGCCGGTGCAAAGTGGTTCTCGCCCATCCACGCCGTGACGAAGGGGACGAGCGAGAGCCAGAAGAGCAGGTGCAGGTTGGCCCACAGCACGACACCATCCACGGCGTGCGTGACGTGCAGCATGTGATGGTGGTTGTTCCAGTAGATGCCGAGGTAGACGAAGCTCAGCACGTAGCTGGCGAATACGGGCGCGAGCGGAGTGAGCGCGGCGAGCGTGGTGCCGTGCGGCACCTTCAGCTCGAGCACCATGATCGTGATGATGATGGCGAGCACGCCGTCGCTGAACGCCTCGAGGCGGCTGGTGTCGAGGACGGCGGCCATGGGCTACGGCACCAGTCCCGCCGGTGGCACCGAGATCTTCCCGATGGCTCCCTGGTCGGTGCCGAACCAGAGCTGCCGCGTGGCGCGGTCGAAGGTCATGTGCCGGATGGTATTCGGGCCCGGCGAGCCCACCGGGATCTCGGCAACGAACTTCTTCGCGCGCGGGTCGAAGGCAACGATGGAGGCCCGCACGTTCTCGCGGCCGTTCTGCGCGAGCCAGATGACGTCGCGGTCATCGGTGGCCATGCCGTAGGGGAGCGAAGCCGGGCCCGCGGGCAGCGCCCATTCCTCCGTGCGTCCCGTCCTCGGGTCGAGGTGACCGAGGAAGCCGCGCGTGTAGTCGCCGTAATACAGCTGGTCGTCGGAGGTGATGGCGATGCGGCGCGGACGGGTGCGGTCGTTCGGCAGGGGGAAGCGCTTCAGCTCGAATGTCTGCGGGTCGATGGTGGCGATGGCGTTGGTGCCGAAAAGGTCGAACCACGGACGGCCCTTCGAGTCGAGCACGATGCCGTAGGGGCGGGTGCTGGCGCCGGTCTTCCAGATGCGGAACCTGCCGGTCGCGGGCTCGAAGCGGCCGACGGCGCCGGCGTTCTGCGCCGTGAACCAGGCGACGCCGCTCTTCGGGTCAAAGGTGAGCGTGTGCGGATCGCGCACCGACGAGTCGGGGATCATGTACGTCGTGAGCTTGCCCGTGGCGGGGTCGAGCTTCACGAGGCGGTTGTTGCGATTGCCCGTGAACCAGACCATCCCCTGATGCACGACGAGGTTGTGCGGATTGGTGCCGGGATCGATCTCGTAGCGGCGGAACTCACCCGTCTTCGGGTCGAGGCGACCGACGTAGTTGCCGTTCTGCCCGACGAACCAGACGCGGCCACGCGCATCGGCAAACGGATCGCGCGGCCGGGTGCTCGCGCCATACGGCACCGTGAACTCGCGCGGGGCGGGGTCCTGCGCGCGGAGGGGAAGCGACGCGGGCGCGAGGGCGCCAAGGACGAACAGCGCGCGGGCGATGGACATGGGGGCCTCCGAGGCTGTGCGCAGGAAGTTGCGCGCGCCAGCAGGGGAGGGCAATGGGCAGGGAAGCGACCCGTGAATCGTCAAACGCGAAGTGACCGTGAAGCGTGAGGAGTGAGACGTGAATCGTGACTGCGGTTGCAGTTA
>DASTGQ010000431.1:0-5949 GCA_035718985.1 Gemmatimonadaceae bacterium | reverse complement strand
ACTGCCGACCTTCCCTCGCTCTCGTCTTGTGGCACGTTACGCCCGTAACGCCGCTCGTGTTGCGCCTGCTCAGCGTCTTGTTCTCGCTGTTCTGAGCAGGTGTGCACACGCGCAGGTTTTCGCGCCGGTTGTCGGCTCTGTTTCTGTTGGCGTGATCCACGTACTGGTCTTCCGGCGCCCCCGTGATCAGACGGTGGAGTCGCGTCTCGCGGCCGTCCGCGTCAGTGCGAACGACGTAGCCGCCGTGCAAACGCCAGGGACCGCGGTAGTACACGACGTCTTCTGCGGTTGCGAGCAGGTCAGGATCTACGACTGCGGCCAGGCGCTTCCAGTTCGCGCGGATCTCTTCGGCCGCTCTTTGCACCTGCGGGTCAGTGAAGTCGTCAGAGTCGTCTTCGTCGTTCACGCTCGTCCTCCCGTCGCTGAGTCTGAGTGGGACACCACCGTTCCAGCCAGCAGTGGTGTCCCGCACCGCTCAGAGTGTGTTCGTCGCGACGACGAACGACAACCTGCCCGCCAGCGGCCCAGCGTCCACGCAAGATCGCACCAAGAAAAATCGACCGCGGGCGTTACCGCAGAGCACCGAGCGAGCAATCATTCAGTATGAGCGAGCTTGAACAGACGGAAGTGACCCCGAACCCGCAACCACCCCGACGGGAAACGCGTCACGAAGCCCCCCACCCGCCGCTAGACGCTCCGACAGCGCCATCAGCACCTGAGGCGCATCGTGCACCAGCCGCACCAGAAGCTCCACGCGCGCCTTCGGCTCCTGAGGCACCGCAGGCTCCTGAAGTACGTCGCCGCCACGTTCGGGAACGTCTGCGGAGCGGCGTCAGCGAAGGGCCAGACGGTTGCCTGCTCTGGGCGGGCGCGATCGACCCAACCGGCTACGGACGCGTTCGCGGTTTGGACGGTCGGATGGCCTACGCGCACCGAGTTGCCTACGAGCTGGCTCGCGGTCCCGTGCCGAGAAAACTGTTCTTGGACCACCTGTGCGGACGCCGCAGTTGCTGCAATCCCGACCATCTTGACCCAGTCACGACAGCGGAGAACAACCGACGCAGCAGAGCGACGAAGCTGACGGCGGCTGAGGTCGAGGTCATCCGTAGACAGATTCGATATGGCGTGGCGCGCGACGTCCTCGCTCGCCGCCACGGCGTTTCTGTCAGCACGATCCACATGATCGCGACGGATCGGGTCTGGAAGGGCGACGGTGCGTTGGCTCCGCTGTGCTCAGACTGCTACGCCACCGGGAAGACGCGGTGTGCTCTATGCGGCGACGAAACGTTCGGGCGCGGGTTGCCCGCGCGACTCTGTGCTGCGCATGCGTTCGGAGAGGGCAAGCAGACTTGCCTCAGTTGCGGGAAGTTGATCGTCGGGAAAGCACGCGGTGCCGTAGTCTGCACTCGTTGCCAGATCGCCCAGAGCGACACGCGTTGTTTGCGCTGCACGTCTGAACGCAGTCGCCAGCCGTAGGAAAATCAGCCATCAACCGTCAAGGCACTTTACGCAATCGAGGAAGCACGTCCGTGAAGAGGCGATCCCGCAGCACGCACGCGAGGGCCAACGGTACAGTTGGTCCTCCCTGAACTTCAGGAATCCTTGCTGCCGCCTGGAGCGCTTGATGGCCAAGCGGTTGCTCCGACCACACCTCGGGATACCCGATGTTCGGCAATGGCTGCGTGCCGCCAGCGTTCATGAGGTACGCCTCCGGAAGATCCTTCGCGTGCAGTGCCTCGGGAAACATCCGCACGGCAAGAATCTCGTTCACGATCAGGGGGTAGTCATCCGGCAGGAAGGCGTGAGCGCAGTCGGCGAGCGCCACCGCCAGCAGCGACTGCGGCCGTTTCTTACCATCGACGCTCTCGAACGGAACGCCCAGGAGCGCTCTAATTTCCTCGTCCGGCGTGGAGTAGGGACTCGCCAACCCCCAGTCCGCCTCATAACGATCGCCGATCCACTTCATCGTTTTTCTGACGAGCCTCGAAGCTGCAGCACGGTGCCCGAACCGAGACATGGCCGCGACCGCTGGGGGATACGACGCAGCGAATCGATCGGAAATGGGGTGGACGCAACCCGGCTGCGCCCCGACTATCTCCGCACAGAGGCTCGCGTTGCGACGGGCCCCTTCCTCCTGCCCAATGCTTTCGAGATGGAGGCACGAGAGTCCGAGGTACTCGATGGTCTTTGCGCAGGCGGCCGCATATCCGATCATCCGCGGCGGAACGCCGCCCACCCACTCCATCCATTTCTCGCGATTCGCAGGCGCCTCCAGCAGAGGCGCCAGCAGCCGCTCGCCCAACTGCACGTAATGGCCCATTCCGGCGAGCAGGAGTTCGCGCCCACGCTGGGCGTCGAAATGCGAAACGATCGCGCCCAGTCTCACCTCGTTGAGAGCAGCCGCCAGCGCCAAGAAGGGCCAACCCTTCTCCGCGAGACGCGCGACAATCACGGTGTTGTCAACGAACAGCCGGTGTGCGTCGGCGGCGCCGCCCCGCAGCGTCGCGATAAGGACGGCGAGATCTTGCTGCAGCTCGCGCTCGTTTACCTTGCCGGATTCGATCAATCCCAGCGGTGGGAGGAGAGCGACCGACGCCTTCAGCGGGAAGCGTGCTGAGCCATCTAACTGCTCCGCCAGCACGTTCACGTCCCAGACGTCGAAGGCGCCACGGCCGGTGCGTTGGACCTCGTCTTTGAACGCCGCAGCCGAGAGGATGGCCTTCCCAGTGAGGCGCCCGGTGGTCACGAGCACAGATTTGCGGGGGAGCGCGTGGTCAAAGCTCGGGTGTGCAGGACCGGCGTTCGCGAGTTCGTACAGCTGGCTAAACATGCTCGCCCACTCGGAGCCCCCGATGTCACCGGCTTTCGACTGGAACGCGTACTGGGTCGGCTCCGGCTCATCGCGCTTGGCGATGAAGTCCTTCCCGAACTCGTAGGCACCGTGGGTAAAGTGGATATCGTAAAAGCCGAGGCTACGGAGCAACTCCGTGAACGGCGCGTCGAAGTCGCGCTCCGTGAGTTGGCTAATCCAGTTTGCGAACGCGGCGGCGAGCATCGAAGACCTTCTTCTTCTCTGTGAGGATTCGTTCTTGGCGAGCTAGCTGCTCAGCGGTGAATTTGAGCGCGCTGATCTTCTCGGCGAGTTCGGGGCCTGCGACCAACTTTGGGATATTCGGCGTGCCGTCGTCGCTGAAATCGATCTCCATCGCCTCGAGCGCGTCGAGATAGAGGTCAATCGTGAAAGGCTTCCCCTTCGCATCCACCGTAGTACCGCCTCGACGAGTAACCTCCTCCATCTGCTTGAAGAACTGCGGCATGTAGATCTCGAGCGACTGATTCGCAGCGTCATCCATCATCTCGGCGAAGCCCTCGAAGTCCATGTTGAGAATGGTGTCGAACTTGTCTGCGAACGTCGTCGCGATAGGAGCGGGTGCCGGGCTGACCCCGACCGTCGAGGCTTCCGGTGGCGACGCTTCCATCTTGACGTGATCCACCGGCTGGCGAGGGATCATCGAAAGAACAGGATCCTTCGCCCGCATCAGCTCTTGCAGTAGTTCCCAAACAAGCTGTCGACCTGCGAGATCGTACTCGGGCAATTTCGACGCTGGTGGTGGGGAACCCATCTTCTCGGGCGCCTCGGACATGGCTTGTGTCTCTACCACGCACCTCCGACATTCTCGTTAGCGCCCGCTGTTCCCAAGGCCAAAGAGTGGGTCGCCGTCAGTTTTCGTAGAGGTGCGGCCACGTCTCCTGGGCGAGCACGGCATCCCAGTCCTCTCGCCAGCCTGCTAGGTTTCGATAGCCTGAGGAAGGACGTCCGTTCTTCGTCCACAAGGCCACGTCGATCGGGGGAAGCCCTGCCTTGATGCAGTCGTCGTGGATTCCGGCGAGTGCTGCAGCCAGTTCGGAATCTCCCGGGTACAGCGTCTGGCTCGTGAGGTTGTAGTAGCTCTTCGTCAGGTGGGAGTAGCTCATCCCTCTCCGAGCTTCTTCGCGTGTTGCCTTGACGTGCTCGACGAGTAGCTCGTAGAGCACCGCCTTCGCGATGGGCTGTCGTGTCTTGAGGAAAGCCATGCCCAAAGACTGTGGCGCAGATGACGACCCGGCGCCACCGTCCACAAGACCCTGAAAACGCTTGGAATATCGTCGTTGCGTTTCCGTTACGTTCCTCGCTACCTCGCCGTGCGCTCTTGGCACTCGGTGAGACGAGGAGCGGACGTCCGAAGCCGCGTCGGACGCGGCCTTCGTGCGATGGCCGACTTGGGCCCACCCTGATAGAGCAGCGGCCTTCGAAGCCGCGGGCCGCAGGTTCGACTCCTGCCAGGCGCGCCACTCCGCCTGTCCGGAGGCTCGATGACCCGCCCCGCCCTGATGCTTCTGACCACGCTCTGTGCCTGCGCCACGGCCGCCCCGAACCCCGGCGCGTTCCTCCACGAAGCCGAGGGCGAGCGGCGCCTGCACCGGCTGCCGCCCGGCACGCTCTCGAACCTGACTGCACCGTTCGTGATCAAGGTCGATCCGAAGACGACCGGCTCGACCGATTTCTTCGTGCTGACGGAGGACATCGCGCCGGGCCAGGCGATCCCAGCGCACCGGCACCCCGACGCGGAGGAGATCATCTTCATCCGCGAGGGCGCGGGGATGGCGACGCTCGCCGGGCGGCAGTCCGCCGTGGAAGCGGGCGCGATCGTCTTCATGCCGCGGGACACCGTCTTCTCGATGCGGAACACGGGCGGCGCGCCGCTGCGGATCGTCGCGATCTTCTCGCGCCCCGGGTATGAGCAGTACATGCGCGAGATCTCGGTGCCCGAGGGGGAGGTGCCGACGCCGCTCACCCTCGAGGAGCTGACCTCGATTCGCCGGCGCCACATGGCGCATGCCATCTACGGGGAGCGGTAGGCTTCGCAGCCGCGGGGCGTCGGCGAGGGATGCGCTTGAGTTGAGGCCGGCCCTGGCGTAAGCAGCCCGCGTGAAAAACTCTGCCCTCGTCGCTGCGTCGATGCTGCTCGGCTGCGCCACCTCCCAGAAGCCGGCCGCTCCGCCGGCGCCGGCGGCCGGTGCGCAGATGGCTGCCCCTCCTCCCGCGCCGGCGCCCCAGGCTGCGGCGAATCCGCTCTTCGAACCGAGCCAGCTCCCCTTCCACTACCCGCCCTTCGACAAGCTCCACGACGCGGACTACGCGCCGGCGCTGGAGAAAGGCATGGCCGACCAGCGCAAGGAGATCGACGCGATCGCGCACGACCCGGCCGCGCCCACCTTCGAGAACACCATCGTCGCGCTGGAGAAGTCGGGCGCCCTGCTCACCCGCGCGCAGCGGGCGTTCACCAACCTGATCCAGTCGAACGGCGACGAGGCGATGGAGAAGGTGGAGACCGAGATGGCGCCGAAATTGACCGCGCACAACGACGCCATCCTGCTCGACCCGGCGCTCTTCGCGCGCGTCGACGCGGTGTACCAGCAGCGCGCGAAGCTGAACCTCGATCCGGAATCTCTGCAGCTCGTGGAGCGCTACGAGAAGCAGTTCCTCCGCGCGGGCGCGAAGCTCTCCGACGCCGACAAGGCGACGCTGAAGAAGCTCAACGGGGAGATCTCGACCTTGACCACGAAGTTCCGCCAGAACGTGCTCAAGTCCACCAAGGACGGCGCGGTGGTGGTGGACGACGTCAAGGAGCTCGACGGGTTCTCGCCGCAGCAGATCGGCGCGGCGGCAGAGGCGGCGAAGGCGCGCAAGCTCGAAGGCAAGTGGGTGATCACGCTGTCGAACACGACGCAGCAGCCCGCGCTCGAGCAGCTCAAGAGCCGCGCCCTGCGCCAGCGCATCTTCGAGGCCTCGGTGCGCCGCTCGGACGGCGGCGACGCCGACAACCGCGAGGTGGTGGCGCAGATCGTGGCCAGACGCGCGCAGAAGGCGGCGCTGCTCGGCTATCCCAACTGGGCCGCCTACGAGCT
>DASTGQ010000430.1:0-4025 GCA_035718985.1 Gemmatimonadaceae bacterium | reverse complement strand
TCCACAGGGCTTCTCGGATGATGTCCTTCCCGTGATCTTCAGCTTCGACCCCCGCCTCATCCGCTGATGCCCTCCGTTCGTCCGTCTCTCGCTTCGCTCCTCACCGTCGTCGCGCTCGCCATCGTCGCACCGGTCGCACTTCGCGCACAGGACACGACCACTCGCGGCGTTCGCATCGGGCTCTCGTACGATCCCAGCGGCAAGCCGGGCGTCGTCGTGCTGCCTGTCGGCGGGATCGGAGGCGATTCTGTCGCGGCGATCGTCGCCCGCGACCTCGACTACGGCGATCGCGTGAACGTGATCGTGCTCGACGCCGCGTCGGCGGGCGCGGCAGCCCGCGCCAGCATTCCCAACTGGCCCCTGCTGGCGAAGCTGGGCGCGGCTGCTGCCGTCCAGGTGACGCCGACCGCGGGGCGACTGCACGTCGCGATCTACAACGTGGGCACGAAGCAGACGGCGCGCATCCGCGACTATCCCGCGCCGTCGATGACGCAGGCTCGCGAGTGGCGCGCGGCGGTCCACGCGATGTCCGACGACATCGAGCTCGCGCTCACCGGCGTGCGCGGTGTCGCCGCGACGCGCGTGCTGTTCGAGCGTGGGCGCCGACTCTGGATCGTGGACAGCGACGGGGAGCAGCTGACGCCCGTGGCGACGCTGGAGACGCCGAGCTCCTCGGCGTGGAGCCCCGACGGAAGGCGCATCGTGTACAACACGTACGTGCCGTCGCAGATCGTCGTACAGCTCCTTGGCGGACGTCCCCGTGTCGTCGCGGCCGGTTCGGGCGTCTACATCTCGCCGGTCTTCTCGCCGGATGGCTCCAGCGTCCTCTTCGCGCACGGCGTGGACGAGGGCGTGGACATCTATTCGGTACCAGTGGACGGTGGCTCGCCGCGCCGGATCTCGGTGGGCCGCGGCAGCGACAACGTGTCACCCAGCTTCAGCCCGGACGGCCGACGGATCGCCTTCATGTCGGGGCGGGCCGGTCATCCGGAGATCTACACCATGGACGCGGATGGCACGGACGCGGACCTGCTCACGCCGCTGGACGTCGGGGAGAGCGCATACCGCGCGAGTCCCGATTGGTCGCCGGACGGGCGACAGGTGGCCTTCCAGTCCCGGATTGCGGGCACGTTCCAGGTGCTGACGGTGAGCCTGCGCGACCGTGGGCTCAAGCAGTTGACCAGTGACGGCAGCAACGAGGATCCCTCGTGGGCTCCCGACGGCCGGCATCTGGTGTTCGTCTCCACGCGGGGAGGTACCCGGCAGCTCTGGGTGCTCGACGCGGAGAGTGGGCGCGCGCGGCAGCTGACGCGCGGTGCCCCGGTTCGCCTGCCGGCCTGGTCACCCCGCCTCGCCGGCGACTGACGTTCATCTGGCATCCCACAGTGCCACGTTACCTGGAGATAGGCATGACCAATCGTACCGCCGTTCTTTCGCTCGTCGTCGCTGCATCCGTCGGGATGGCCGGCTGCCGCCGACAGCCCGCTGCTCCGGCGCCCGCGCCGACTCCGGCCCCCGACAACAGCGCGCAGGCGCGTGCCGATTCGATCGCCGCGGCGCAGCGCCGCGCCGACTCGCTCGCCGCCGCCCGCGCTGCCGACGCTCGTGACGCCGCTGCTCGCGCGCAGGCCACCCAGGCGGAGCTCACCGGCATCCTCGCCGCTCGCGTCTACTTCGACTACGATCGGGATGCGCTGCGTGACGACGCCATGGCCACGCTGGACCAGAAGGCAGCAGTACTGCAGGCCAATCCGGGCGTGACGATGGTCATCACCGGCCACACCGACGAGCGCGGCTCCGACGAGTACAACCTCGCGCTCGGCCAGCGCCGCGCGGCACAGGTGAAGCGCTACCTGGTCAGCAAGGGCATTGACGGGGCGCGCCTCACGACGCAGAGCATGGGTGAGTCGCAGCCGGCAGTGCAGGGCAGCGACGAGGGAGCGTACCAGCAGAACCGTCGCGCGGAGTTCGAGGCGCGTAACGCGGGCTCGCTGGTACGGCCCCGCGCATGATGCGCCTTCGCTCGGCGGCTCCGGCCGTCGCGCTGGTCGCGTGCGGATGTCTCGCCTCCAAGCAGGACGTCTTCATGCTGCAGAGCCAGTTGAGCTCCATGCAGGCTGCATCCGCCCGCGCCGATTCGGCGCGGCGGGTGCAGGTCGACGCCCTCCTTTCGGCCGTGACCACGTCGAACGACTCGGTGCGCGCGATCAGCGCGCGGCTCGCGAAGCTGCAGTCCACCGTCTCCACGGACCATTACGAGATGGGCCGCGAGCTGCTGCAGATCCAGGAGCTCACGGGGCAGAGCCAGCGCCGCTTGCAGGAGTTGCGGGCGTCGCTGGAGGAGCGGAACCAGAACGCCGGCGCCCCCGTTCCCGCCACGGGGAGCGATTCGACCCAGGCGGCGCCAGCGGGACCGGGACCGGCGCAGCTCTTCCAGAGCTCGCTGGACCAGATGCGACGCGGCAGCCTGCGCGTGGCGCGCAGCGGGTTCGAGCAGCTCCTGACCCAATATCCCAATTCTGAAGACGCGCCCGAGGCGATGGTCTACATTGCTGCCACCTACGTGTCGGAACGGAACCAGGTCGCGGCAGACTCGGTATACGGGCTCGTCGTGCAGCGCTATCCCACGTCGCCCAAGGCGGCTACGGCGCTCTACAAGCAGGCGCTCTCGATGCGCGAAGCGGGCCGGGTGACTGCCGCTCGGGCCGCGTTCGAGCGTATCATCAAGGACTATCCGCGCTCGGATGAGGCGGAGCTGGCACGCGGACAGCTGCGAACGCTCGGCAGATAACGAGGACGTACAATGGGAAGTTCGGCCGAGATGCCCTTTCTCGACCACCTGGAGGAGCTCCGCTGGCGAATCATCTGGTCGCTGGCGGCGCTCGTCGTTGGCGTATGTGTGGCGTTCTATCTCGTCCTGCATTTCAACCTGCTCCTCTGGATGCAGGGGCCGATGCTTCCATACCTGCACGGCCGCCGGCTGGTCTACACCCATCCCGGTGACGGCTTCTCCATCCTGATGCAGACGGCGATCATCGTCGGCGTGGTGATCGCGCTCCCGGTGATCATCTATCAGGTGTGGGCGTTCCTTTCCCCCGCGCTGTACCAGAAGGAGAAGCGGATCGCGGTGCCGGTCATCCTTGGCGCCGTCTTCCTGTTCATCGCCGGCGCCGCGCTCGCCTGGTACTTCGTGCTGCCGATGACGCTGCGCTTCCTCTCCGCCCTCGGCGATGAGGCGTTCGACCAGATGATCACCGTCTCGGACTACTTCGGCTTCGTCACCAGCATGGTGCTGGCGATGGGGGCGGTGTTCGAGCTGCCGATCGCCATCCTGTTCCTTTCGGCCCTGGGGCTCGTGACGCCGCGGTTCCTGGCGAAGTACCGCCGGCATGCACTGCTCGCCTCATACTTGGCGGCTGCCATCATCACCCCGGGCGACCTGTTCGTCACGTCGGTGGCGCTCATGGTCCCGCTGTACCTGCTCTACGAGCTGAGCATCGGCCTGTCGTTCTTCGTCTACCGCAAGCGACAGCGGGCGGCGGATGCGGAGGAAACCGAACACGCGCCCAGCGGAGCCTCGGCGTGACGCTCGACCGACGCCTGGCCCTCGTTGGGGCACTGCTGGCGTCGGTCCTCACGGGGCTGCCGCGCGCCTCGCACGCGCAGCAGCGGGGGCGGCCGCTACCCGCGCGCGCCGATACGATCTCCCGGCGCGACACCACCACGCGCCGTGATTCCGTCGCGGCGAAGGACACCATCGCCAGTCCCGGCTTTGCCCCGCCGGATTCGGTGATGCAGCGGTTGCTCAACCTGCCCGGCTACACCGTCACGCGATACAAGGCGGAAGACATCACCTTCGACGCGGTGACGCGCGCCCTGCTGTTCACGAACCGGGCAGTCGTGCAGCGCGACTCGCAACTCGTGAAGTCGGACACCATCTCCTACAGCGTCACCGGGAGCACGGTGCGCGTGGGCACGGATTCGGCCGGCCGCAGCGTGTTCGTCACGCCGGGCCAGGCTCCCAT
>DASTGQ010000429.1:0-3781 GCA_035718985.1 Gemmatimonadaceae bacterium | reverse complement strand
GGGCGCACCTGCTCGGCTCCGCGTATCAGCGTGCGTTCGTCGACCGCAACGAGAAGCTCGCCGATCCGGCGTTCGTGAGCGTGCCGATCGCGCAGCTCACCGACAAGAGCTACGCGGCGACCCTTCGCGCGACGATCGGCGTCGACCACGCCACGCCGACGTCGACCATCGGCGGCGCGATGCGCGAGGGGATGCAGACGACGCACTACTCCGTGGTGGACGAGAAGGGCAATGCCGTGGCGACGACGACGACGCTCAACAACCTGTACGGCTCGGGCGTCTACCTGAAGTCGGCCGGAATCTTCCTGAACGACGAGATGGACGACTTCGCGGCGCAGCCCGGGACGCCGAACATGTTCGGGCTCGTGCAGGGCGAGGCGAACGCCATCCAGCCGGGCAAGCGCATGTTGAGCGCGATGTCCCCGACGATCGTGCTCGGTCGCGACGGCTCGCTGCTGCTGGTGGTGGGAAGCCGCGGCGGCCCGCGGATCATCACGAGCACGAGCGAGGTGATCCTCAACGTCCTCGATTATGGGATGACGCTCGCCGAGGCGATGAGCGCGCCGCGGGTGCACCACCAGGCGCTCCCCGACTCGCTCTACATCGAGCGGGGCGGCGTGACCCAGGCCGTCGCCGACTCGCTGCAGGCGATGGGATACAGCGTGGCGTGGTCGCGGGGCATCGGCCTGGTGAACGCGGTGATGCGGGTGCGCGGCGGCTTCGAGGGGATGAGCGACCCGCGCTCGAGCGGCCAGCCGGTGGGGTACTGAGGGAGCGCTACTGCGGCAGGTGCCAGGTGCGGGCAGGCTGGCGTGCGGCGAAGATCGCGCGCTGCCCGGAGTCGAGCCGGCTCTCGATCTGCTTGCGCGACTGGTCGAGCACCTTCTGCGCGCGGGGCTGCGTCTCGAGCCGCAGGTCACGGAGCACCGAATCGGTGCGCTGCATGATGGAGTCGATGGCGGCGCGCTGCTCGGGGCGCAGCGACAGTTCCTCGGTGAGGCGCTGCAGCATCTCGGTTCGGCGCGACTCCGCCGCTTTCGCCGTGCCCCCGAAGGGGACCGGGCGGAAGCGACGCGGGTTGTGCAGCACGATGGCATGATCCACCGCGGCGCCGGCAAGCGCGCTCCCGACGACGATGGCGATGATGATGAGAACAGCGCGCGAACGACTGGCCATTACTCGAGCAGATCGGTGGCGTAGACCGCGGCGCTGGTGATGGTGTGCGAGAACGTGGTGGCCGCGTCCTCGGGCGGCGCCCCGGCGACGACGGCAGAGACCATGTCGGGCACGCTGGTGAGCGCCTCGGGATGCGTGATCCACGAATGCACCAGGACAGCCGCCCCGAGGGTTCCGGCGGCGAGCGCGAGGGGGAGGGCGCGTCGCTGCCAGCGCTCCATGTAGCTCCACCACGGCGTCTGGCGCGCGCGGATGGCGGCGCCGATCCGGCTGGCGAGCGAATCCCAGTTCACGTCGTTCATGGGCATGTCCCCCACGAGCTCGCGCAGGAGGGTCCCCAGGCGGGGATCGCGGCGCGGCTCGTCGGGCGGCATGCGTCCGCGAGTGAGATGCAGGGTCATGCGTCGTCCTCGAAGAATCGCTGCAGCGCGGTGCGCAGCACGCGTCGCGCCTCGTGCAGGTGCCAGCGCACGGTGCCCGGCGCGAGCTCCAGCCGCTCGCCGATCTCGGCGCTCGTCAATCCATCCACGTCGAACAGCGTCACGATCACGCGCTGGCGCTCGTTCAGCGTCGCCATCACCTCGTCGAGCTTCTGCCGCGCCTCGGCGCGCGTGGCCTCGTCGAGTGCCGAGGGCGCAGAGCTGACGACGTCGGTCTCCGGCTCCGTGGCCCGGCGCGCGCGGGAGCGACGGAGGTTGGCACCGCGATTGAGCACGATGCGGGTGATCCACGGACCGAACGGGCGCGACTCATCGAACGAATCCAGGTACTGATATGCCGCGATGAAGCAGTCCTGCACGAGGTCCTCGGCGTCCTCCCGATGCCCGACCACGCGATAGGCGACCTGGAACGCCTGCCGCATGTACGCCTTTACCAGCTCGTCGAACGCCGTCGTGTCGCCCTCGCGGGCACGCCGCACGAAGGCCGCGTCTCGCTCCACGAGGGCGCGACGCTCGTCGGCGGGCGACGGATCGATCGGCGCTGGCGAGTCGGGAGCGCTCACCAGGGAGAGATAGGCGGCGGTCGTAGTGGTCAGGCTCCCTGTGCGGTCACCATGCGCTGCCGGCCGCCGCGGCGCCGGTCCCCGTACTCGACCCGATACGGCCGCTCGTCCTCGCCCTGTGCCCGTGCCAGCTCCTGAGCGGCGTGCTCGAGCTGGCCCGTCTTCCCCTGCTGGTCCGGCGTGAGGACCGCCATCACCTTCATGCGCGCATCGGCGTTGATGACGCGAAGGGCTTCCATGGCCGTCTTGACCGCGGCCCGCTGCGCCGCGATGGCATCGCGCTGCTCCTGGCTGACGTCCAGCGGATTCACCGGCCGCGGTCCGTTACGGAGCGAGTCGAGGGTGCGGAGCAAGGGCGCGCTCGCCGAGTCCTGGTACTGGCGGATGGCCTCGATGGCCTCGAGCTGCGTCTGGCTGAGCTGGAGGTCACCGCCATAGCGCACGACGAGCGAGGCCACGCCAGGCGCCACGTGCGGGACGTCGAGGGAGGGGTCGTGGCTGTAGCTGCCACCCCCGTACTGCGCACCGGCGGGCGCGGCGAGGAGGGCGAGGGAAAGACCGAGCAGGGACAGGCGGACGAGGCGGCGCATGGTGGAGTGGGTGAAGTCGGGGAGCCGGAACGCACATGATATGCCGACCCACCAGAGATGATTGCACCCCGGCCGCGATGACTGTTGGCACAACGGCACGAGGGCCGGCGGTGATCGCCGGCCCTCGTATATACCCCGCCGGAGGCGGAACGGTCAGGAGGCGACGCGAACCTGGAGCGGAGAGGTCAGGGTGACCGAAATCGCCCCGCCGTCCGGGACGCATCCCTCGTAGTTGGCGGTCGCCGCCGCCGCGCCGGCTCCAGCGGCCGCACCGGCTGCGGCACCGACCACGGTGGACTTGGTGTTCTTGCCGAGGATCTGGCCGGCGATGGCACCGAGGACCGCGCCACCGACCACCTTCTGGACGTCCTTGTTCTTCGGCTCGTTGCGGACGCGCTCCACGTCGGCGCTGGCGACGTCCCCGTTGACGGCGTAGGTGTGACCGCCGAAGCTCACCGACTTGACCGCGAACTCCATCACGATCTTGTCGTTGATGTTCTCGCTGCGCTTGAGGTTGGTGACGGCAAGAGTGACGTTGGCGCCGGCGGGAATGGTGGCGCCGTTGGAGCCGGTAACCGAATTGGCGAGGCTGGCGGTGAAGGTCTGGCCCACCGTGTAGGTGTTGGTGCAGACCCGCGCGTTGGAGCGGAGGGCGAGCGAGGTGCCCGACGCGATGGTGCCGACGGCGCCGCCGCCCTTGGCCGTGCCAGGCGCATTACGCGTGACCGTGTTGCCCGACGCCGTGGTCGTCGTGGTGGTCGTGGGGCGCGTCGTGGTCGTGGTCGGCCGCGAAGTCGTGGGCCGCGACGTCGGCGTGCTGCGCGGCGTGGACGCAGCGGGCGCTGGCGTCGCGGCGGGCGTCGCCGGCACGTCACGGAGCTGCGGCTGCGCCGCGGTATCCTGGTTGGCGAGCTTGAGATCGCGGTTGAGGGCCGAGTCCGCGGCGAGCGAGGTGTCGCTCTTGTTGTCCTTCACGGTGCACGCCGCAACGGCGAGCGCGACGCCCAGCGCC
>DASTGQ010000428.1:0-3461 GCA_035718985.1 Gemmatimonadaceae bacterium | reverse complement strand
AGCGGCAGCAGTACCACGCTGCGCATCGGCGACGAGGACGGACCGACGCGCTCGTCCCTGAGCACGTCGGGAACGTTGACCACCTCACTCTTCTCCAGCGACTCCGAGCGCAGCAGCGCGAGCTCGGGGCGGAGGTCCGTGGCGGTCTCGAGATAGCCCAGGTCGCCGCTCCAGATCTGCCGAAGAAGTCCATCCTCGAGACGGGAGATCCGAAAGGTGTGCCAGTCGACCAGGCGGTGCGCCAGCACCTGGATGCGGCGGAACGCGTCTGCAATGTCCACGTCCGACGAGACGATCTGCTCCATCGCGAGGATCTTGTTCAGCTCCTCGGCGGCGATGGACTCCTCGAGGATGCGTTTCAGGAGCAGGCCAGCTCCGAGCATCACGACCCCGACGACGCTCCACCCGACCGGCCGCAGGTTCAGGACGGTGAGCAGGATGACGGAGACGGCGATGGCGCTCGCGCCGAAGGCGATCACCTCATAGCGCAAGATGAGCGACTTCTCCTCGTCCACCAGCTTGTCGCGGATGAGGAGGGTGAAGTAGAGGAGCATGCGGCTCGCCACGAAGTAGGCGAGCATGAAGAGCGACAGCGCGGCCAGGATGTCCGTGGTGAGCGCCGCGTCCCCGCCGTTCAGCGCGATCACCGCCCACGCGTACACGCCATACGACGACAGCAGCGCGATGACCTCGCGGCCGGCGTTGATCCACGCGGCCTGCAGTCCCTTCCGCAGCAGGACGCCGTCGGCGATCACGATGCCGACCCACATCGCCAGTGCGCTTGCCGGAGGACCCACGAGCAGGGCGCCCGCGAGCGCCGGGATGGCAAGGAGGTTCAGCGCCCCGTACTTGGTGAGCGGGATCTGCTGCGCCCGAAACGCCACCACCGCGACCAGGAGCAGGATCATCTCCAGGCCCTGCGCCGTCCACCTGGAGTCGGTCGCCAGCGCGGCAACGAGCAGCACGAGGCCGATCGTGCCGACTGCGCGCGCGTATACTCCGAGGAAGGCTCTCATGCCGGCGTGGTACTACACGTCGTCGATCGCGCTGCGCAGCGATCGCGCGAGACGCAGCGCCGCGTCGACGCTCTCGTCGGCCGCGCGGACGATGGCGCTCCCGACGACCACACCGTCGGCGAGCCGTGCGACGGCGCGCGCCTGCTCCGGTCGCGAGATGCCGAAGCCGATGCAGAGAGGGAGCGACGTGACGGCGCGCAGACGCGCGGCCGTGTCGGGCAGATCGGGAGGGAGGTCAGCACGCTCGCCCGTCACGCCAAGGCGGCTGATCAGGTAGACGAATCCGCTGCCCGTGGCGGCGATGGCGCCCATCCGGTCCGCCGGCGTGGTCGGCGCCACGAGGCGGATGAAGTCCAGCGGTCCGCGCGCGAACCACGCCTCTCGCTCCGGATCCGCACCGAGGGGAAGGTCGGTCACCAGCACGCCGTGCGCACCGGCGTCCGCTGCGCGGCGCAGGGCATCTTCACCGCCACGGAGCAGCGGGTTGAGGTAGCTGAACAGCACGACCGGAATCGTCAGGGCGGCACCGGCGATGATCTCCAGCACCTGGTCGAAGCGCACGCCGAGCTCCAGGGCGCGCTGCGAGCTGGCCTGGATCACCGCGCCGTCGGCCATCGGATCCGAGAACGGGACGCCCACCTCGACGACGTCGGCGCCGCTCGCCTCGAGCCCCTGCAGCAGCGCGATGCTGCGCCGCACGTCGGGATGACCCGCTGTCACGTACGGCACGAACGCACGCCGCCCGGCGGACGCCAGCTGCGCGAAGCGCCGCGCAATCGCGTCAGACGAAGTAGTCACCAGGCCTGATTCCATATCGCTCGGGGTTTTCCGTCTTGATGATCGTGCGCAGGAATGCGCCATCCGCGTTCTGCTCGGAGAGGTCCACCAGCGTTCCCGGATGCAGCAGGTTCCCCATCGAGTCGCTGATGACGCGCACGATCGGACGGGAAAGCATCTCCGGCACCGCGTTCACCGAGTGCACGATGCCCAGCTCGAAGGTGTCGAGGACGACCAGCGTGCCCACCGGGTAGATCCCCGTGAGGTTGATGAATGCCTTGACCACGACGGGGTCCATGCCTCGTCGTGGGTTGTCGCGCATCTCCTGCAACACCTGCGCGGGCGACAGTGGCTGCGTCTGGTAGGACCGCCGCGACGTCGCCGCATCGAAGCCGTCTGCCACCGCGACGATCTTGCTGAACATGCTCATCGTGCGCGGCCGGATGGGCCGAGGATATCCGGTCAGGTCGAGCTTCATGTGGTGCTCGTGCGCCACGATCATCGAACGGAAAGGCAGTTCCTGCTGGCCGCGGAGCTGGAAGAGCGCCAGCGCGCCGAGCCACGGGTGCGCCGCGATGAGACGCCATTCGTCGTCGCTCAGCCCCCCCGCCTTGTTGATGATCTCCGCCGGCACGCGCGACTTTCCGATGTCGTGGAAGAGCGCCGCCATGCCGAGGTCATAGAGCTGGACCTTGCCGAAGCCGAGTCGCTTGCCGAGCGCAACGGAAAAGATGCAGACGTTCACGCTGTGCGTGAATGTGTACTCGTCGTAGTCGCGAATGGTCGTGAGACCGATCAGCGATGTCTCCTCGTTGAGGATCTGGTCGACGATCCCCTGCACGACGCGCTTGATCTTCTTCACGTTCGGGCTGCGGCCCATGCGCACCGACGTCATCAGCTCCCGCGTCACCGACACGGACTGTGCGTAGGTCTTCTTGGCGACCTCCTTCGAACGCTGGAGCGATGCGTCGTCCATCGCCTGCTCCATCGGCTCACCGAGGTCGAACAGCACCAGCTGCTGCTCGGCGAGCTTTTCGGTCAGCTGCTCGAAACGGGCGGCCGGCGGATCGCTGGAGGGCGCAAGAAGCAGGGCGAGGAAACGGGACCAGTCGCGAACGGTGGGCGCCGCACGGAGGTGCAGCGACCCGATGCCCGTCGCGCGAAAAACCGAGAGCAGGTGGCTGAAGCTCGCGTAGTTGTCGAGATCGAGACGCAGCCGAACGCTGTTGATGAACACGAACTCGCCCGAGACGCGAATCTCCAGCTCATGTTCCTTCTCCAGGAGGTCGCGGCACGACGCCGTGAGCTCCTCCGCGGACTTGACGACGGCCGCATTCTCCAGCGGATAGAGGCGGATGGCCCGCAGCGCCGCGTAGAGCGTGACGATGAGCGACTTACCGGCGCGACGGATGTAAGCATCGCTTCCCGAATCGCTGGCCGAGCTGGCGAGACCCTGCGACCCGCGCGGCGGGGCGCCGGGAGCGGGAAGCGGGTGCGGCGCGCCAGACCGCGGCGCCGTCATGCGCCGGCTCCGCGCAGCGCCTTCGACACGGCGTTGCGCACGACGACATCCTTCTCGTTTGCGGCCTTCTGGAGCGTCGCCTGGGCAGCGGCGCTTCCCACTTTCCCGAGGGCCATCGCCGCGCAGGCACGCAGCTCGGTATCGTC
>DASTGQ010000427.1:0-5022 GCA_035718985.1 Gemmatimonadaceae bacterium | reverse complement strand
CGGATTCCTCGATTGGGCAGCCGGATTCCTCGATTGCGTAGCCGAGGGAGCCCCGAGGGAGGATCGCCCGATCGAGCGCCGCGCCGGATCGGGCGATCGGCGATGCAGGTCGGTCGAACGGCTATCCAAGTCGATCGAACGCCTGTCCAAGTCGATCGAGCGGCTATCCAGGTCGCTCGATTGGCCGTCCAAGTCGATCGATCAGCCGTCCAGGTCGATCAATCAGCCGTCCAAGTCGATCGATCGACTCACCAGGTCGGCCAGGTGGCGAGCCAAATCGGTCGAGTGGCGAGCCGAGCCAGCCGACCGGATGACCGCGCCCGCGTCGCTGCCGCCTGGGACGATCACTGTCGCGACCGTCACGGCGTTCGTCTCAGCCGTTCCCAGGCTTGGTCGCTCCCTGAACGCTGAGCGGGCGTGGATCGATGTTCGCCGGGATCACACGTTGAACCGGAACAACATCACGTCCCCGTCGTGCACGACGTACTCCTTTCCCTCCTGCCGCATCACGCCCTTCTCCTTCACCCCCTTCCACCCGCCGTTCTTCACGAAATCATCGTAGCCGGCAGTCTCCGCCTTGATGAACCCGCGCTCGAAGTCGGAGTGGATCACGCCCGCCGCCTGCGGCGCGGTATCGCCGCGATGGATGGTCCACGCGCGCACCTCCTGCTCGCCGGCGGTGAAGTACGTCTGAAGTCCCAGCAGGTCGAAGCCGGCGCGAATGAGCCGGTCGAGCCCCGCTGATTCCAGACCCAGCGACGCGAGGAACTCCGCGCGATCCTCCGGCGGCAGCTCGGCCAGCTCGCTTTCGATGCGCGCCGAGAAGGGAACGACCTGCGCCTGCTCGCCACTGGCAGCGATCGCCGCGCGCAGCGCCTTCAGGTGCGGACCTTCCTCGCCGGAGAGCTCCCCGTCGGTCACGTTCGCCGCGTACAGGATGGGCTTGGCGGTGAGCAGCGACAGCGGCTTCAGCACCGCGAGCTGGTCGTTGGTGAGCTTCGCCTCCCACAACCCGCGTCCGTCCTTGAGGAAGGAGTTGGCCTTCTCCAGCACCGGGAGCTCGGCGAGCGCTTCCTTGTCGCCCGTCTTCGCCGCGCGCTTCACGCGATCGAGTCGCTTCTCCACCGTCGCAAGGTCGGCGAGTGCGAGCTCGAACTCGATCACCTCGCGGTCGCGCACCGGATCCACGGAGCCCATCACGTGCAGCACGTCGTCGTCGTCGAAGCAGCGCACCACGTGCACGATGGCGTCGGTCTCGCGGATGTTGGCGAGGAACTGGTTGCCGAGTCCCTCGCCCTTGGACGCGCCCTCAACGAGGCCGGCGATGTCCACGAACTCCACCGCCGCCGGCACGGTGCGCTGCGGCTTCACGATGCTCGCCAGCTCGTCGAGCCGGGCGTCGGGCACGTTCACGCGGCCGACGTTGGGATCCTTCGTGGCGAAGGGATAGTTGGCCGCGAGCACGCCCGCGCTGGTGAGGGCGTTGAAGAGCGTGGACTTGCCCACGTTGGGGAGTCCGACGATGCCGAGTCTGAGCATTGATGCGTGATGTGAGACGTGATGCGATCTGCGGAAGCTACTTCGGCGTGGAGCGGCTCTGGACGTCGAGCGCGCCCTTCATGCCGTCGCGCACCCACGACTCCACCGCTTCCGTCATGACGGGAAGGAGCGCGCGGATGCTCTCGGCGTCGCGCTTGCCGACGGCGCCGAGCACGTAGTCGGAGAGCGGGCCTCCGGCGGGCCGCTCGGGATCGCCGATGCCGATGCGGAGCCGCGGGTACTTCTGGGTGCCCAGTGCCTGCTGTACCGACTTGAGGCCGTTGTGGCCCGCGGTGCCGCCCTCGGCGCGCACACGCCACGTGCCGACGGGGATCGCGACTTCATCCACGAGCACGAGGAGGTCGTTCGACGCGGACCAGAACGGCCGCCGCGCGTACTGCACGAGCACGCCCCCCGAGAGGTTCATGTACGTCTGCGGCTTCACGAGGCGAACGGGCTCCTTCACACCGGGCAGGTGCCCCTGTGCGACCTTCGCCTGGCCGTCCTTGCGCCAGCCGTCGAACCCCCAGTGGTCGGCGAGGTGGTCGATGAGCCACCAGCCCACGTTGTGGCGCGTGTTCTCGTATTCCTTCCCCGGGTTGCCGAGGCCGAGGATGACCTTCATCGCGGCGTCTTCGTGAGTGGTGTCGTGATCGGTCGGAAGCGACGACGGCTCCGCCCCGTGGGGGCGGAGCCGTCGCCGGAGAGAGTCGAGGAGCGAGCGAATTACTTGGCCGCCTCGTCTTCTTCCTTCGGCTTGCGGATGAGCTCCGGCTCGGCCGGTGCACCCTCGGCCTCGGCGGCAGCCGCCTCCTCGACCACGGCCCGCGGCGCGATGACGGCGCAGATCGTCGCATCCTCGTCCGTGAGCACCTCGATGCCCTCGGGGAGCTTGAGGTCGCGGACGTGCAGCGAGTGGCCCATGATCATCTGCGACACGTCGACGTCGATGTGGTTCGGGATGCTCGACGGGTCGACGTTGACCTCGATGCTGTGGAGGATCTGCTCGAGCAGGCCGCCGCCGGTGCGCACGCCCTCGGGCGTGCCGACGAAGACGAGCGGCAGGTCGACGATGACCTTCTCGCCGGCGACCAGCTCCATGAAGTCGACGTGGAGGATCTGCTTCTTGAACGGGTGGCGCTGGACTTCGCGGATCAGCGTGTTGGTGGTCGCGTTGCCGAGCGACAGCTCGACGACGGTGCTGCCGGCGGCGATGGAGCCGAGGAGCTTCTCGAGCTCGCGTGCGTTGAGCGAGAGCGACTGCGGCTCGCGGCCGTGGCCGTAGACGACGCCGGGAACGCGGCCGGTCGCGCGAAGCTTGCGGGCGGCGCCCTTGCCGGTTTCGGAGCGCGCTTCGGCGCCGAGGGATGCGGATGCCATGATGACGATTTCCTGGTGATGCGTTGACTGCGTGCAGCGAACCGCGAATCCGGTGCTACTCTCAGGCGGCTGCCTCCGCCCTACCATGCCGGTGCTGCGCGAGCAGCACATCGCGGGGACTACGAACTACGCGTGAAGCGTGAGACGTGAAGCGTGAGACGTAACTACAGACGCCGTGACGGTTCACGTCTCACGTCTCACGTCTCACCAGGTATTTGCGTGTCAGTCAAATAGCGAGCTGACGCTCTGCTCCGCGTGCGTGTACCGAATGGCCTTGCTCAGCAGCTCACCCACCGAGAGGATCGTGAGCTTGTCGAACCGTCGTTGCTCCGGGACCAGAATGGTGTCCGTCACCACGACTTCCTTGATCGGCGAGGACGACAGTCGCTCCACCGCCGGCCCGCTGAGGAGCGCGTGGGTGGCGCAGACGTAGATGTCCCTCGCTCCCAACCCCTTCAGCGCGCGCGCGGCTTCCGTCACCGTGCCCGCCGTATCGATCATGTCGTCGGCGAGGATGCAATCGCGCCCCTCCACCTCGCCCACGACGTTCACTACCTCGCTCACGTTCGCGCGCGGCCGCCGCTTGTCGATGATCGCCAGGGAGGCGTCCAGTCGCTTCGCGAAGCCGCGGGCCATCTTGGCCGACCCGACGTCGGGGGCGACGATGACCGTGTCGTGCAGGTTCTTCTTCCGGACGTACGCGCTGAGCACCGGCATCGCGTACAGGTGATCCACCGGGATGTCGAAGAACCCCTGAAGCTGGTGCTGGTGAAAGTCGATCCCCAGCACGCGATCGGCGCCCGCACTCATGATCATGTTCGCCATGAGCTTGGCGCCGATTGCCACCCGCGGCTGGTCCTTGCGGTCCTGCCGGGAGTAGCCGTAGTACGGCATCACCACCGTGATGCGTGCTGCACTTGCCCGTCGTGCCGCGTCGATCAGGAGCAGCAGCTCCATGATGTTCTCGGCGGGCGCGTTCGTGGGCTGGATGATGAAGACATCGTTGCCGCGAACGTTCTCGTCGATCCGCACGAAGATCTCGCCATCGGCGAACCGCGTGAGGGTCAGCTTGCAGAGATCGATGCCCAGTTGCCTGGCGATCTCCTCGGCGAGTGGTCGGTTGCCCGTCCCCGCGAGAAGCTTGAACCCGTGCGCCGGTACGGCGAGCCCGTCCATGCAGAGCCTTGTAAGATAATGTGGGACAACGACCTGGTCAAACGGTCCGCTAGCGTCATTGCCCCTCTTGGATTCGAACCAAGATTCGTGGCTCCAAAGGCCACTGTCCTGCCATTGGACGAAGGGGCAGCAGTCCGCTGTCAGCCCTCTAACCTAAGCGAGGGCTAAGACCGGCTCAACTCGCATTGCGGTCCGGGTCGTCAGCACGGTGCAGGGCACATCCACATGGAGCGACGCCGTCGCGCCGTCGGGCAACACGCCGAACACGACCGAGCCGGAGCCGCTCATCATTGCCGGTGCACACCCTGCCGCGCGGAGGGTGTCCACCAGGGCGCCCACCTCCTGGTGGCGCGCCGCAACGACCGGCTCGAAGTCGTTCACGGCCACGCGCCGCAGTCCCTCCCACGTGGCGAGCGACTCGGCGCGCAGCAGGACGCTCGCGTCAGCCGGCGCGCCGGCCCGGGTGGAGAGCCAGCCGTACGCCTCGGCGGTGTTCACGCCGAAGTGCGGGACGAGCAGCACGACGTCGCGCTGCGGGGGCGGCGCGAGCGCGAGCAATCGCTCGCCGCGCCCCCAGCCGAGCGCGCACGCCGACGTGCTCGCGAGAAACGGGACGTCGGCGCCGAGGGTGGCGGCGATCGCGAGCAGGCGTGCTTCCCCGAGGGGACGCTCCGCCATCGCATCGAGGGCACGCAGCACGGCACCGGCGTCCGCGCTGCCTCCACCAAGGCCGCCGCCCACGGGAATCCGTTTCTCCAGCTCGATGGACCATCCATCGTTCACGCCGGCCGCCTCGCCGTACGCGACCGCCGCGCGCCAGGCGAGGTTCCGCTCCACCGGCCCGAGCGAGTCGGTGTTCTCCATGCCGCTGACGTCCAGCGTTCGCTTCGTGGCGCGGCGTACGCGCACCGTGTCGGCGAGCTCGAG
>DASTGQ010000426.1:0-2162 GCA_035718985.1 Gemmatimonadaceae bacterium | reverse complement strand
ATGATGGCCTGCGTCTTCACCGCGGACGACGTGCTGCACCCACCGCCCGCACCGGAGCTCTACGAGCAGGCGTCGGCGCACCTCGCGCGTACGCGGCGCGCGCGACGCGAGCATACGGTGGCAATCGCGAACGGACTCGCCTCGATTCGCGCGGCGCGGAGCGCCGGGTTGCACGTGCTCGCCATCGGGGCGCCTGCTCACGTGGCGCTGGATGCGGATGGTGCAGCTTCCGACCTGGGTGCACTGACACTCGAGGAGCTGGCCGCGCTCGTCGGGATCACGCCAAGCGAGCGCCACACGTGAGTACGCAGAGCATGGCAACCGGTCCCGCAAGCACGGCTGACGTCGGTGGCCGGAGCGTCGTGCTCGCCTATGGCAGCGTGGCGACGGAGTACGAGGCGCTGCACTCGCGCGCGGCGGTATTCGATCGCAGCCACCGCGGCCGGCTGCAGCTCTTCGGCGAGCGCGCGTCGGAGATGGTCGCCGGCCTCGTGACGAACGACGTCGTCGGCCTCGCGCCGGGCCAGGGGTGCTACGCCGCCGCGCTGACGGCGAAGGGAAAGATCGTCGCCGACGTGCGCGTGTTCGTCGAGGAAGGCTCCGTGCTCACGGACACGCCCCCTCGCGCGGCGGAGGCATGGCTGACGATGGTGCGCAAGTACGTGAACCCGCGCCTCGCCCCGCACGCTGACGCCACCGCCACGCTGCGGGACCTCGGGGTGTTCGGCGTGAATGCGCGGCACGTGATGAGCAGCATCACCGGCGTGCCCTCCCCCGCCCTGGCGGCGCTCGCTCCCTACGCGCACGTCACCGTCGACATCAACGGCTCGCGCGCGATCGTGGCGTGCGTCCCCGATCTCGGTGTGGACGGGTTCGAGCTCATCCTGCCGGCGGAAGCGTTCCCTGCACTCTGGCAGCGTGCGGTGGACGCGGGCGCCACGCCCGCCGGCCTCGAGGCGTGGGAGATTGCGCGCGTCGAGGCCGGCCGCCCGGAATGGGGGATCGACATGGACGATTCGACGATCCCGCAGGAAGCGAACTTCGACGAGCTGCACGCCATCTCCTACACGAAGGGATGCTACGTCGGCCAGGAGACGGTTGCGCGCGTGCATTTCCGGGGGCACGTGAACCGGCACCTGCGTGGCGTGCGCACCGAGGGCACCGAGCCCCTGCCGCGCGGCGCCACGCTGCACGACGCCTCGGATACGCAGGTTGGCGACGTGCGCAGCGCGGTGCGGTCGCCGATGCTCGGCAGCATTGCCCTCGCGATGATCCGCCGCGAGGTGGAGGCCGGCGCCACGCTCACGGCGCGATGGTCGATCGATGGCGCAGTCGACGGGATGATCGTCGAGCGGAAGGTAGAGGTCCTGACGCTGCCGTTCGCCATCACCTGAGCGCGAACGAGCATGCCCACCGCGCTCGTGACTGGCGCCACGGGGCTGGTGGGGTCGCATGTCGTGGAGCGGCTGTGCCGCGACGGCTGGCGAGTGCGTGCCCTGGTGCGGGACAAGGCGCGCGCCTCCTGGCTCGAGACGCTCGGCGTGGAGCTCGCGACCGGCGACACGCTGCGCGCAGACTCGCTTCCTCCCGCGATGCGGGGCGCGGACGTGGTCTTTCACGCCGCCGCGGCGGTCACGCCGGATGGCGGGTGGGAAGCGTTCCGTCGCCCGAACGTGGAGGGCACACGCAACGTGGTGGACGCCACATCCGCGGCTGGTGCGCGACTGGTGCACGTGAGCAGCGTCGCCGTGTACGGAGCGGGCGCCCGATACTCCGCCGAGGGAAGAACGAGCGAGGAAACGCCGCTCGCGCCGCTCGGCGAGCGTTCCTACTACGCGCGCTCGAAGCGCGAGTCCGAGTTGCTCGTGATGCAGGCCCACGCCGAGGGAAGGTTGTGGGCAACGGCGGTGCGGCCGGACGTCGTGTATGGCGCGCGGGACAGGCAGTTCGTGCCACGGATAGCGAAGCTGCTGCGCCTCGGCGTGGCGCCGGTGATCGGTGGTGGTCGGAGCACGCTCGCGGTGGTGCACGCGGCCAACGTGGCCGACGGGATGGTTCGCGCGGCGATGCATGATGACGCCGGCGGACGCGCCTACAACCTCGCCAACGACTACGACGTCACCGTTGCGGAGTTCTTCCGGCTCGCCGGCGAGGGATTGGGG
>DASTGQ010000425.1:0-2959 GCA_035718985.1 Gemmatimonadaceae bacterium | reverse complement strand
CGTCGCGAATCCGACGCGGTCGCGTTGCGCGGCGCGCGGATCGACCCGCTGCGGATCCTCGTCGCCCTCCTCGTCGTGCTCAGCGTGGCGGCCCTCGGCGTGGCGCGCGCCGATCGCCCCATCCAGGGCCTCGGCTTTGCGCTCGGCATCGGGGCCGCGGTCGCGCTGCTGTACGGAGCCGCCGCGCTGCTCAGCGCGACGGCGCGGCACCTCGTGCGTCCGTCGTGGCCCTTCGTGCTGCGTCAGGGCGTGGCGAGCCTGTACCGCCCCGGTAACCAGACGCGCTCGGTGGTGCTCGCGCTCGGCTTCGGTGTGTTCCTCATGAGCACGATCTACCAGATCCAGCACAACATCCTGCGGACGGTGGACGTGAAGCTCGAAGCCTCACGGGCGAACGTCGTCTTCTTCGATGTCCAGGGGGATCAGGGTGCGCCCGTGGACTCGCTCATCCGCGCCGAGGGATGGACGGTGGTGCAGCGGACTCCGATGGTACCGATGCGCATCGCGTCCATCAACGGCGTGCCTGCCTCGCGCATCGTCGGAGACACCACGCGGGGGGAGCGCCGTCGCGAAGGCTGGGCGATGCGCCGCGAGTTCCGCTCCACCTGGCGCGACACCCTCGCCCCTTCAGAGAAGGTGACGGCGGGACGATTCCACACCGGCGGAACGAAGGCACCCGCGATCCCGGCCGTATCGGTGGATGTCGCCGTCGCCCACGACCTCGGCCTCTCGATCGGCGACACCATCGTCTGGAACGTCCAGAGCGTGCTCGTGCCGACGGTGGTGACGAGCTTTCGCGAGGTCAACTGGACTCGCTTCGAGCCCAACTTCTTCGTCGTATTCGAGAGCCGGGCGCTGCAGGACGCGCCTCACCAGTACGTGATCCTCGCCCACGTCGGCGGGGACGCCGCCGTGGCGCGGCTGCAGCGTGACGTGGTGAGCCGCTTCCCCAACGTGGCGAGCATCGACCTCACCATGATCCAGGAGACGGTCGGTCGAGTGCTCGGCAAGGTCACGTCTGCCGTGCGGTTCATGGCTGCGCTCAGCCTCGCGCTGGCCATCCCCGTGCTGTTCAGCGCCGTGAGCGCCACGCGCCGCGAGCGGCTTCGCGAGGGGGTGCTGCTCAAGGTGCTCGGCGCCACGAAGCGACAGGTCGGTCGCATCATGCTCGCCGAGTACCTGCTGCTCGGCGCGCTGGGGAGCCTCTCGGGAGTGGTCCTGAGCATGGGCGCCGCATGGGCGCTGATGCACTACGTGTTCAAGCAAGCCTTCTCGCCGGCGGGGATCCCCGCGCTGGCCGTGGCGCTTCTGATGGTCGTGCTGTCGGTGAGCATCGGCCTGCTCACCAGTCGTGACGTTTTTCGGGAGACGCCGATGGCGGCGCTTCGCGAGGCCTGATGCGCCGGCGCGCTAGGGCGCGACCGACTGTATGGTGGTCGAGAGGCCGCCGCTCTCGTTGCTGACCTGCGCAGCGCAGGCGAGAAAGAGACCGGTGGTGAACGCGAGAATGATCCGCTGGGCAGCGGGCGAGAGACGCTTCATGATCTGAGGATCGAGTCGCCGCCGGCCGATGGTGCAACCAGGCGCGAGCGCGGGAAGGACCTGCAGGGGAAGGACGACACGCACGTGGGCGCGTCACGTCGAAAGATAGGCCGGGCTGGCGCTACGTGGAAGCCGGAAGAGGCCGGACGAACTCGGGATGTCGACGGCCGGGAACCGGCAATCCGACATCGTGGCCCGCGGCATCCGTACACCCTCACATCCCCGCTCGTCTCCCCAGTCCCCTCTCTATCGCGCCGATCAGGATCGCTTCGTCCACGATGGGCTTCGTGACGTAGTCGTCGAAGCCCGCTGCGAGGTACTTCTCGCGGTCGCCGATCATCGCGTGCGCCGTCAGCGCGATCACCGGCAGCGAGCGCAGCGCCGAGTCGCCGCGGATGTGCGCGAGGATCTCGTTGCCGTCCATTCCCGGTAACGAGATGTCGAGGAGGACGAGATCGGGCCGCCCGGCTCGCAGTCCCGCCAGCGCATCCACACCGTTCTCGAACTCCACGATGTCGTAGGCGTCATCGAGGAGCGCATGCAGGAGGAGCCGGTTGTCAGGGTTGTCCTCGACCACGGCGATGGTACTCATTCGTCCCCTGCGGTGCACGCCGCGGAGAGCCACGCACGAACGCGCGGCTCTTCGGCCTCCAGGGCGTCGAGGATCTCCGATGCGCTGTCCAGCGTACCGGCGCGAGCGAGCGTCTCTCCCTCGAGGCTGAGCCGGTGCATCCGAAGTGCACCGAGCTGCGCCGAGCTCGACTTGAGCGCATGCAGTTCGTGCTCGACTGCGTGAGCGTCGCCACCGGTGAGCCCGCGCCGCGCGGCGGCCAGGCGCTGCGGCACTGCCTCGAGGAACAGTGCGATCATGTCGCCGAGGAGCTTCGCACCGCCGAAGCGTCGCAGGCGCTCGAGCGCTTCCGGATCGGTGCCCGGCTCGTTGGAAGTCATGGTGAGTGTCGGATCCATGTTTGAGGCTGCAGAGTAGGAGCGACAGCGCCGCTCGACGAACCTGGTCACGGTCGCTAGCGTATGGCGCATGGCCCAGACCGTCCTGCGCTCATGAAGGAGGATCCGGAGCGTACGAAGCGCGACCTGCGCGCCGCGATCATCTTCGGCATCGTGGCGGCAACGCTGGAGCTCGGTGCGCTGATCTACTTCTTCCGCTGACGCCGGCAGGTTTCAGGGAGAGAGGGGCGCCCCCGAGCTGTCCACGTCTTCCTGGAGGATCCCCGTCTGCGCCGGGTGACGGCAGCGGAAGGGCCGCGCGCCGCGCGCCATGGCCGAATCACGCGCGGCCTGGCAGGTGGCGAGCGCGTCGTCGAGTGCCTGCTGGAGCGCGCGACGCAGCGTGTCGGTCTGCGGCGCCGAGGCGTGCTCGGTGAGGTAGATCCGGTATTCCTCGAACGCGGTTTGT
>DASTGQ010000424.1:0-3311 GCA_035718985.1 Gemmatimonadaceae bacterium | reverse complement strand
GAGGGGAAAGAGGGGACGACCGAGGACGCCGTCGTGCGCGTCGCCGGCCTCGGCGACGAGGCGTTCTGGTCGGGGAGCGCGCGCCTGGGCGGGCTCTACGTGCGGCGGGGCGATCTGCTGCTCCGCATTGCCGTCGGCGGGCCGGAAAGCCGGGCGGCGAAGCTCTCGAAGCTGCGCCGCCTGGCCCGGATCGCGCTCAGGCGCCTGCGCAAGTGACTATTTGGGAAGCGCGCCGTCGAACTGGCTGAACAGGCCCTTGCCGGTGGCCTGCCGCGCGATGGTGGCGAGCGCATCGAAGGTGTTCTGCGCGGGATCGGTGACGCAGGCGCCGGTGCAGCCGTCGGCAAAGCCCACCAGCACGCGGCCGATGCGGTCCACGGTGATGTCGTTGAAGTCGAGCAGGTTGCGGCACTGGTTGCTGCCGCCGCCGTTCCAGATGCAGCTGCGCTGCACCGGATCGGAAGGCGTGGCCACGTTGGTCAGCCAGGTGCGGCCGCCGTCGTAGGTGGTGGAGACGAACAGGTACCAGGCGCCGCTGAAGTCGCTCGACTGATCGTCGCCCGGCGTGGTGCTGCCGAGGAAGGCGAAGGCGGCGCGGTCGTCGTCGCCGGCGATGACCTCGCTGAACTCTGTGTTCTGGATGCCGTATGTCCCGCCCGCGTCGAACGGCTTGCTCCAGGTCGCGCCGTGGTCGTGCGAGAGCGCGATGCGCGCGTGGCCGTCGGCGTCGGCGAAGCCGAAGTAGACGGTGTTGTTCGCTCCCACGGCGACGCTGGGATCTCCGCCGTGGCGGTAGGCGCGCGAGCGCGTCACCGGGCGCACCGTCCAGCTCAGCCCGTTGTCCGTCGACACTGCGACTCCCTGCTGCGTGCCGCAGCTGTTGTTGGGAACGTAGGCGGTTCCGTCGGGGCCCACCCTGACGTGGCCGTGGAGGCCGCCGCACTGGGTGAGGTTGTAGATGGGAACGCCCGGGCCAAACGTCACGCCGCCGTCGTCGCTGCGCGCGCAGATGGCGTCCACGATTCCCTGCGAGCAGTAGTAGACCGCGTTCGGGTAGGGGTTCACCTTGGTGACGGGCTTCGGGCTCGCGTAGGGGCCGCCGCCCAGGGTCTGGTGATCCGGGCCGGCGGGCGTGCCGCAGCCCTCGCTGGGCGTCCAGGTCTCGCCGTCGTCCTCGGTGAAGGAGGTGGTGCTGCACGCGCCGTCGAGCTGCGACTCGAAGACCCGGCCGGTGGCGCTGTCCGCCCAGAGGATGGGATCGAGCGAGACGCGGGCGAAGGGCGAGCGCTTGTCTGCCCAGGTCGCGTTGCCGGCGTCGTCGAAGAGGACGCGCAGGGTATGGTTGCCCGCCTCGATGAAGGCGGCGCCGGTCTTCCAGTTCACGCCGATGGACGGCTCGCCCGCTCCGTGCTGGCCCGCGGTGGTGGAGCCGAGCGAGGGCGCGATGTTCTCCGGCGCGGCGTGGATCGAGTAGGTGGGCGTCCCCTTCTTCACCTTCGGGTCGGGTGGGCTGGTGCGCGGCGCCACCGAGAAGCTCACCGTCGCGCTCGCCGCGGTCGGCACCGGCACCAGCGCCGCCACTTCGCGCACGTGCCAGAGGCCGTCGACGGGATCGGTGATGACGATGTCGGCGAAGCCCGGCCCGGTGACGGTGCCGTCGGGGTCGCCCGGCCCGTAGTGGGCGCCGCTCGGGCTGAGCGCAAACACGTCCATGTCGGTGGGCGCGCTGCTGGTCCACTCGTAATGGATGGTGAGGGTGGCGGTGTTGGCCACGTAGAACGTCGCCGCGGGCGCGGAGAGGGAGAGCGTCAAGTCGAAGTTGTCGCAGACGCCAGGCGGGCAGGTGTCCTCGAGACCCGCATCGGTGAACTGGCCGGCCACCACCGGACCGAAGGTCCAGGCGATGCTGCCGGCAGCCGGGCCGATGCTGCCGCTGGGCGGGGTGGCGGCGTCTCCCCTGACCGCGGCGAGCAGAAGAAGGGCACCTGCGAGCGTGCGAACGGCTCGACCGATGTTCATGCGCGACCTCCGTGGGCCAAAGTTAGGCACACCGGGGCGGTGTGAGCACCGGCCGCCGCGAGGCCCCATTCCCCAGACCCCCTCTGTCGTGCTCCAATCCCCCGTCCCCTCCCCCCCAGGAAGGGCAGTGCATGAGCCGCCACGGCTCGATTCTCGTGGTGGATGACGATGTGGCGACCGTGGACTCGTTGACCGAGGTCCTCTGTCTCGAAGGCTATTCCGTCGTCGGCGCATTCGACGGCGAGACGGCGCTCGCCTACCTGCGCGACCCGCGCAACGTCTTCAGCCTCGTGCTGCTCGACCTGTTCATGCCGGGCGTGAACGGCTTCGACGTTCTCGACGAGAAGGCGAAGGACCCGCGTCTCAAGACCATCCCGGTGGTGCTGATGACGGGCTACGCCGAGGCGACGTTCCAGAATCGCGGCGGCGTGGTGGCGCTGGTGGTGAAGGGCACCGAGACGGAGACGCTGCTCTCCGTGGTGAAGAGCAGCCTCACCCGGCGGCGGTTGGGGTGACCGGCCGGTAGAAGGGCACCACGTAGGGCCCCTCCGGAATCACCGCCACGTGCGGGTCGCGCATCTGCCGCGCGCTCTCTTCGACGGCGCGCTCCACCGAGTCGATGGCCTCGACGCCGGTGAGCGCGCGGTCCACCGGGCCCGTGCAATAGAGCTGGACGCGCCCGGCGCGCATCGGCTTGAGCTGCATCTGCGTCTGCCACTCGTCGATGTCGGCGAATCGCTTGCTTGCGATCTCGCGGAGGAAGCCGTCGGGGCCCAGCCGGAGCAGGCGCCGCTGCGCCTCGACGAACTCCGACGAGCCCATTCCCTCGGCGCATTCCGAGGCGACGATGAGGTTGCCGCCCCGCTCGAGGATGTCGAGGGGAGCCACCATGCCCTTGACCGTCTGGTAGTAGGTCTTGTCGAGCGGATGGCCTGCCGCGCTGGTGACCACGGTCTTGAACCGCCGCGAGACGGGAACGCGCGCGTACCGCTCGACGAAGGCCACCGCCAGCGCGTGGCTTTGCACCACCTCGCCGAAGCTCACGAACGAGAGGCGGCGCGCCTCGTCGATCACCACGTCCGCCGAGAGCACCGGCCCGAGCATGCCGGCGATGGCGAGCTGCTCCTCGTGCAGCGGATTGCCGGGGAGCACGCAGTTCTCCGCGCGCGGGTTGCTCATGAACCGTTCGCTGTGGAAGGTGGTGATGGTGTCGCGGTGCGCGACGCCGGGCGCGATCACCTTCCGCCCCCCGGAGTAGCCCGCCATGAAGTGGGGCTCCACGAGCCCGGTCG
>DASTGQ010000423.1:0-19540 GCA_035718985.1 Gemmatimonadaceae bacterium | reverse complement strand
AGAAGACGTTGGAGTAGCCGCCCGTGCACAGCACCACGGTGTCGGCGAAGTGCGGCTCGACGGTGCCCGTCAGCTCGTCGCGCACGACGATTCCACGCGCCCGCCCGTTCACCACGATGAGATCGAGCATCTCGGCGCGGGGATACATCTTCACGCCGCCCCTGGCGATCTCCTTCTCCAGCGCCTGGTACGCGCCGAGCAGGAGCTGCTGTCCCGTCTGCCCGCGCGCGTAGAAGGTGCGTGACACCTGGGCGCCGCCGAACGACCGGTTGGCGAGGAGGCCGCCGTACTCCCGGGCGAAGGGAACGCCCTGCGCCACGCACTGGTCGATGATGTTGACGCTGACCTGCGCGAGGCGCCAGGTGTTGGCTTCGCGAGAGCGGAAGTCACCGCCCTTGATCGTGTCGTAGAACAGCCGGCGGATGCTGTCGCCGTCGTTCTGGTAGTTCTTCGCCGCGTTGATGCCGCCCTGCGCGGCGATGGAGTGCGCGCGCCGCGGTGAATCCTGGTAGCAGTAGCAGCGGACGTTGTACCCCAGCTCGCTGAACGACGCGGCCGCCGCCGCACCAGCCAGCCCCGAGCCGACGACGATGATCGTGTGCTTCCGCTTGTTCGCCGGGTTCACCAGCTTCATCTCGAAGCGGTGCCGATCCCACTTCTCGGGCAGCGGGCCAGCGGGAATGCGAGAGTTGAGCTCGAGAGTCATCTATCGAATCACTCCGAGAAACACCGCCACGGGAATGGCCGTGAAGCCAAGCCACACGACGAGCGCGATCACCGTCGCCACCTGGCGATGCAGCGGACGCGGCGACGGCTTCGTGAGGCCGAGGGTGCGCACGGAAGACCACGCGCCGTGGAAGAGGTGCAGCATGAGGAAGAGCATCACCACGACGTAGAACATCACCACCCACGCCGAGCGGAAGGCGGCGATGATGTTGCCGTAGACGTTGGCGTGGTCGAACCCGGGATACATCGCATCCGTCCGGCTCGCCCACGGGAAGACCGTGCCGGTGGTGAAGTGGAGGATGTGGAAGATGACGAAGACGAGGATCAGCACGCCACCCCAGCGCATCGTGCGTGAGGCGACGGTGGAGACCTGCGGATCCCGGCGCTGGTAACCGGTCGGGCGCGCCAGCCGGCTGCGCTGCGCGAGCTGGTACGCCATCGTCACGTGGAGGATCAGCGCGACGAGGAGGATGATCCGCGCGAGCCAGAGCAGCTCGCCGAGGCTCTGCAGGAAGGCGGCATAGCGGTTCATCTTCTCCGGCCCGATGAACACCTGCAGGTTGCCGAGCATGTGCAGGATCACGAAGGCGACGAGGATGATTCCCGTCACCGCCATGATGACCTTCTTCCCGATCGTGGAACGGTACAGCCTGAGTGCCCACATGAGATCGTGATCTCCGTGTTATGAAGCGACGACGGGCGGCGCGAGTTCCGCGCCGCCCGTCCATGGGTCACATCTTGACGGCGGCCATGGGCTCGCGCACCGCGTCCGCGCTCTTCTGCAGCGCGGCCTTCTCGTCCGGCGTGAGCTGCACCTCGATCACCTTCTCGAGGCCGCGCCTGCCGAGCTTGCACGGCACGCCGAGGAAGAGGTCCTTCATCCCGTACTCGCCCTGCAGCCACGCGGCGCACGGGAGAATGCGGCGCTGGTCGTTCACGATGGCCTCGGCCATCTGCACCGCGCCCGCGGAGGGCGCATAGTACGCCGACCCGGTCTTGAGGTGCTTCACGATCTCGGCGCCGCCGTTGCGCGTGCGGTCCACGATCGCGTCCAGCTTCGCCTTGTCCATGAGCTGCGTGATCGGGATGCCGCTCACGCTCGTGTAGGAGATCAGCGGGACCATCGTGTCACCGTGGCCGCCGAGCACCATCGCCTGGATGTCACGCACCGAGACGTCGAGCTCCGAGGCGAGGAAGGCGCGATAGCGCGCCGTGTCGAGGACGCCCGCCATGCCGATGACGCGCTCGCGGGGGAAGCCGGACGCCTTCATCGCCACGTAGCACATCACGTCGAGCGGGTTGCTGACGATGATGAGAATGGCGTTCGGGGACGCCTTCGCGACCTGCTCGGCGACCGACTTCACGATGCCGGCGTTCGTGTTCAGGAGGTCGTCACGCGACATCCCCGGCTTGCGCGCGATGCCGGCCGTGATGATGACGATGTCGGAGTCCTTCGTCTCCTCGTAGCCGTTGGTGCCGATGACGCGGCTGTCGAATCCCTCGATCGGCGCGCTCTGCCACTGATCGAGCGCCTTGCCCTGCGGGATTCCCTCCGCCACGTCCACCATGACGACGGTGCGCGCGAGCTCCTTCTCCGCGACGCGCTGCGCAGCCGTCGCGCCGACATTGCCGGCACCGACGACGGTGATCTTATTGACCATGAGAGCTTTGTCTGAAGGTGAAGTGCTGCTCAGACAAAACTATGCGACGCGCGAAGGGATGGTAGCCTCTGGCGGCGAGCCAAGCTGGGCGCATGCCAGATCCCTGGGCGAACTCTGAACGTGAAGCGTGAAGCGTGAGAGGTGAATCGTGACGGCGGCAGCAGGTACGTCTCACGTCTCACGTCCGGCTCATCCGCCGACTTGCGAGAGTGCCCTGAGTCCGCCGTTGCGGAGCTGGAGCAGCGCGTGTGCCTGCGGCTTCTCGCTCAGCGCCCGGTGCACGTACGGCGCGAGCGGGATGCCGGCACGCAGCGGCGTGCGCAAGTCCACCTCGTGATCGCCGAACAGGCAGGTCCGCAGGCGGCCGTCGGCGGTGAGGCGGACGCGGTTGCAGCGCTCGCAGTACGTGTGCGTCATCGGCGTGATCACTCCGATGCTCCCCGCTGCGCCGGATGCGCGCCAGTACGCCGCGGGCCCGTTGCCGCGCGCCGGACCGGCCACCGGCTCGAGCGCACCGAGCGCATCGGCAATGCGCGAGAGGATCTCGTCGCTCGCCACGACGTGCTCGAAGGTGAGGTTGGCCATCTCCCCAACGGGCATGAGCTCGATGAAGCGCACGTGCCAGGGATGATCGAGCGTCAGGCGCGCGAAGTCCACCACCTCGTCGTCGTTCAGCCCGCGCATCACCACCATGTTGAGCTTGATGGGAGCGAGACCAGCCGCCTCCGCGGCTTCCGCCGCACGCACGGGCTCGAAGCCGAGATTGCGGCGGGCGATGGCCGCGATGCGCTCGGGCCGCAGGCTGTCGGCCGAGATGTTGACGCGGTCCAGGCCGGCGCCGGCCAGCTCCGCCGCGAGCGCGGGCAGCTTCACGCCGTTGGTGGAGAGCGCGATGTCCTCCACTTCCGGCACCGCGCGGAGCATCCGCACCAGCGCGGAAAGATCGGGACGGATCGTCGGCTCGCCTCCCGTGAGACGAATGCGTCGCAGCCCCAGCGGGGCAAGCTGCGTCACGACCTCGTGGATCTCCTCATAGCTGAGGATATCGGCCTTTGGGAGCCACGGCAGCCCTTCCACCGGCATGCAGTACTGGCAGCGGAAGTTGCACCGGTCGGTGACGGAGACCCGCAGGTATTCGATGCGCCGCCCGAACTGGTCGATGAGGCCGGTCATGTCACGCTCGCGGCCGCGACGCGCGTCGGGTCCACCCACTCGCGCGTCCCGTCGGCGTAATGCTCGAGCTTCCAGATCGGGACACGACGCTTGAGCTCCTCGATCATCCAGCGCGATGCCGCGTACGCGCCGTCGCGCCGCGGATGAGCGACGACGATGGCGACGCTCGCCTCCTCGAGTGCGAGCTCGCCCAGCCGATGCTCGATCGCGACGCCTGGCGTGCCGAATCGCTCGGACGCCTCGGCGGCGATGTTCGCGAGCTCCCGCGCCGCCATGGACTCGTACGCCGAGTACTCGATCCCCGTCACGGCGCGCCCGTCGTTCACTTCGCGCACCACACCGAGGAAGAGGAGCACCGCGCCGTTGGCCGGATTCGCGACCGCGCGCAGCAGCGCCGTCGGGTCGATCGGCTCGCGCACCAGCCGCGTGAACGGCGTCATCCGCCGGCCACCGGAGGAATGATCGCCAGCGTATCGCCGGAGCGGAGCGCCTGGTCGGTCCCGGCGTACTGCTCGTTCACCGCAACGAGCGGCTTCGGCGGGAGCTCGCGCGCGCCGGCGCGCTCCCGGAGCCGCCCGAGCACGTCGCTCACGGTCGCTCCATCGGCCACGTCGACCGACAGCCTGGACGTGCCGAGCGCGTCGGCGTACGAGGCGAAGAGAAGGACCGTGACGCTCACACCCTGATCCTACGGAAGTGGAGCGCGCGAGGGAAGCGCTGGCAGACGAGTCATACGCAAGAACGACAAGAGCGAGTACGCGGGTAAAGCCGGTACTTCGTACGAGGACTGGCATACTGGCCCCAGGAATTCGGGGCTGCCTTTGGATGAATCGCGGCGCGTCGGCCGACCGTTCTGGCGCTGCGACGGTCAGAGGTAATCGCTGTAGAGAGGCATCGGCGGCTTCATGGAGTCGGTATGCCAATCCCGTTACGAGGTACCGCGTTTACCCGCGTACTCGCTGTTGTAGCAGCCGTCAGAAACGCGACGGGCCGACCACGAGGCCGGCCCACGGAGCTTCAGCGAACTCCGGTCCGCTCAGGTCTCCGAATACTCCTCTTCGCCCTCGAGGTCGCTTGGCTCGAGGTGGGCGACCATGGCCCGGAGCTCCTTGGACGGCTTGAACACGGGGACGGGCCGCGCGGACACTTCTACCGGCGAGCCCGTCCGCGGGTTGCGCGCCATGCGCGTCTTGCGATGCCGGATCTTGAAGGTGCCGAACCCGCGGACCTCGATGTTCTTCTGCTCCTGCAGCGCTTCCTTGATGGCGTCCAGGAAGGAGTCCACGACGCGCGCGCAGTCCTTCTTGGAGATCATCGGCCCCGCCGTGCGGGAAATCTGGGCGGTGACACGCTCGACCAGATCGGCTTTCGTCATGGAAGATGCCTCGGCGCGGGGCTGCGGAAGGGTGCTGAAATTCTGATCGAACTTATCCGCGTTAACTCTTGTGTGTCAAGAGCTTGGGCCACTTCAGCGACCCGATTTCCTGACCGTTTCCATGAACTGGTTGAACATCGGTCGGGCGTCGTGGGGCCCGGGCGCTGCCTCGGGGTGATACTGCACCGCGAAAATCGGAAGCGTGCGGTGCCGGAGGCCTTCGACGGTCCCGTCATTGAGGTTCACGTGCGTGACCTCGAGCTCGGGCGCGCCCGGGATCTCGTCGGCGGAGCCGCGGACGGCGAAGCCATGGTTCTGCGACGTGATCAGCACTCGGCTTGTCTCGACCTCGAGAACCGGATGATTACCGCCGCGGTGACCGTACGGCATCTTCTCCGTCGAGCCGCCATAGGTGATGCCCAGCAGCTGATGACCGAGGCAGATCCCGAAGATGGGGACCTCCTGCTCCGCGATCGCGCGAATGGTGTCCGGCGCGTACGTGACCGCTTCCGGGTCACCGGGGCCGTTGGAGAGGAACACACCCGCCGGCTCCAGCGCGAGGATCTCTTCCGCCGTCGTCTGCGCGGGAACGACGGTGATGCGACTCTCCGCGTCGTCGAACAGGCGCAGGATGTTGCGCTTGATCCCGAAGTCGAGCGCGACGATGTGGTTCGGGGCGTCCGGGCTCCCCCACTCGTAAGGCTCCCGCGTCGTCACGCGCGATGCGAGGTCGAGGCCCGACATGGACGGGCACGACTCGAGGAGCGCGACCGCGTCGGCCGATGGCGACTCGCCTGGGCCAATGGCGCCACGCATGACGCCGACCGTGCGGAGGTGTCGCGTGAGCCGACGCGTGTCAACGCCTTCCAGCAGCGGGATTTGCGCCGACGCGAGATACGTCTCCAGGTCGCCCTCCGCACGCCAGTTGGAGTACGAGCGTGCGAGCTCGCGACAGACGACGCCGGCAACCTGAGCCGCCGCGGACTCCGGGTCGGCTGGGTTCACGCCATAGTTGCCGATCATCGGCGCGGTCATGACCACGATCTGCCCCTTGTAGGACGGATCGGTGAACACCTCCTGGTAGCCGCTCATGTTGGTGGTGAACACCACCTCGGCTACCGTGGGCTCCAGCGAGCCGTGGAGGACGCCGTGAAAAAGGGTTCCGTCCTCGAGGAGGAGGAACCCCGGGCCTTCTGGACGATCGGTCACCGTCGTTACGGCTTGGTGGCGGGAGCCGGCGTGCCGGCAGGAGCGCTGCCCTTCGCCGGCGCAGCCGGCGTGAGCGGAATCGCGTTGTTCGCGTTGGGCGACGCGGCGGGCGCCGAAGCCGGCGCGGGCGGCTGCGAGAACGCCTGGTCCAGCACCGAAGACGGCGCGCGCTGCTGCGTGGACATCAGCGAGAGCACGAAGGCGAGGAAGAGGAAGATCCCGCCCCCCCACCAGCTCGTCTTGGTGAGCAGGTTCCCCGCCTGGCGCGTGCCGAGCAGCGAATCGGACGAGCTGCTCACGCCGCCAAAGCTGGCCGACAGCCCATCGCCCTTGCCACTCTGCAGCAGGATGGCGGCGACCAGCACGATGCTGTCGATGATGAGCAGGACGAGGAGAAACGTGTACATGCCGAGGCCGAAGCGGGTTGGCGACTGGTGAGGTAAACCTCAAATATGCCGGGACTTACGCGGGCGGTCAAGTGAGCGCGGCACTCAGCGTGAGCAGATCTCCGCCCACTGCACCGGGTCAAGGCTCGCTCCCCCAACCAGCAGTCCCTCCACCTCCGGCGCGACGAGCAGTGATGCGGCGTTCGCGGCGTTGACGCTCCCGCCATACAGGAGCGGGATCGCCCGCGCATCCTCGCCGACGATTCCGGCGAGAGCAGCCCGGATCACGAGGTGGACCTCGCTGGCGTCCTGGGGCGTTGCCGTGCGGCCCGTGCCGATGGCCCACACAGGCTCATAGGCCACGACGATGTCTCGAATCGCTTCATGGTCGAGCATCGAGACGCCCGTGCGAAGCTGGTGCAGGACCACTTCTCCCGTCTCGCCGCGCTCGCGCTGCTCGATGGTCTCACCGACGCACAGCACCGGTACGAGTCCGTGGGCAACCACTCGCGCGCATTTCTGGGCGACCTGCACGTCGGTTTCGCCGAACACATGGCGACGTTCGGAGTGCCCCACCAGCACGTAGGAAGCGCCCGCACCCGCCGCCATCGCCACCGAGTTCTCGCCCGTGAACGCGCCCTTCTCTTCCGTGGAGACGTTCTGGACGCCCAGCCGGATGTCCGGCCGCGAACGCACGCGCTCACGCACCCCGGCGAGCACGAGTGCGGAGGGAAAGAGGATCACCGTCCGGTCGTCGCGCGGTGCGTAGCGGCTGAGGAATGCGTCGAGAAACGCCGACGCCTCAGCCGGTGTGAGGTTCATCTTCCAGTTGGCGGCCAGCACCGGCCGCGAGTGTCCGCGCATCTACGGTTTGTCGGTCAGGGCCGCCACGCCGGGGAGCGTCTTTCCCTCCAGGAACTCGAGCGACGCACCGCCGCCGGTGGAGACGTGGCTCATGCGTGAGGCGAGGCCGGCCTGTTCCACGGCCGCCGCGGAATCGCCGCCGCCAACGATCGTCGTCGCCCCCTGCGATGTTGCCTTCGCCATCGCGTCGGCGATGGCGCGCGTTCCCTTGTCGAACGGCGGCTTCTCGAACACCCCCATGGGGCCGTTCCACAGCACGGTGCGCGCGCTGGCGATGGCGCGCCCGTACGACTCTGCCGTCCGCGGTCCGATGTCGAGCATCGCCATGTCGGCGGGGATGCTCTCCTTCGACACCGTCTTCGCCTGCGCCCCTGCGTCGACGGACGGTGCGACGACACAGTCGTGCGGGAGGATCATGCGCGTCCCCGCTTCGTCCAGGAGCCGGCGCGCCATGTCCACCCGGTCGACCTCGACGAGCGACTTTCCCGTCTCGAGGCCCATCGCCTTGTAGAACGTGCATGCCATCGCGCCGCCGATGAGCAGCGCGTCCACCTTCGGCAGCAGTGCGTGGATCACGTCGATCTTGCCGGAGATCTTCGATCCACCAAGTATCGCGACGAACGGGCGCAGCGGATTCTCGAGCGCGCCGTGCAGGTAGGCAAGCTCCTTCTCCATCAGCAGGCCGGCCACCGCTGGCTGGAGGAAATGCGCCACGCCCTCCGTGGAGGCATGCGCGCGGTGGGCCGCGCCGAAGGCGTCGTTCACGTAGAAGTCGCCGAGCTGCGACAGCGAGCGCGCGAGCCGCTCGTCGTCGGTCTCCTCGCCGCCGAGAAAGCGCGTGTTCTCCAGCACGACGATCTCACCGTCGCCGGCTTCGGCGGCGGCCTTCTGCGCCTCGTCGGTGTCCGTGCTCTCGACGAAGGTGACCCTGCGGCGAGGCATGAGCTCGGCGAGCCGCGCGGCGACGGGGCCAAGGGAGTATTTCGGCTCCGGTTTCCCCTTGGGGCGCCCGAGGTGCGAGAGCAGCACGACGCGGGCTCCGTGCGACAGCAGGTATTCCAGCGTGGGGATCGCGGCGCGGATGCGCGTGTCGTCCGTGACGTGCCGATGCTCGTCGAGCGGGACGTTGAAGTCCACGCGCACGAGCGCGCGCCTGCCACGGAGCTGGTCCGGTGACAGGTCGCGCACGGTGAGCTTGTTCATGTCGACTCTTACAGGCGGGCGCCGACGTAGCGCAGCAGGTCCACGCATCGCGATGCGTAGCCCCACTCGTTGTCGTACCAGCCGGAGACCTTGAGGAGCGTCCCGTCCACGACGTTCGTGCACTTGGCGTCCAGGATGCACGAGAACGCGTTGCCGATGTAGTCCACCGAGACGAGCTCCTCCTCGGTGTAGGCGAGGATGCCCTTGAGGTCACCGTCGGCCGCCTTGCGGAAAGCCGCGTTCACCTGCTCCACCGTCACCGGCTTGTCCACCACCACGGTCAGGTCGGTGAAGGAGACATCCGGCGTGGGGACGCGGATGGACATGCCGTCGATCTTCCCCTTGAGCTCCGGGATGACGAGCGACGTGGCCTTCGCCGCGCCGGTCGTCGTCGGAATCATGGAGACGGCTGCTGCGCGCGCGCGACGCAGGTCCTTGTGCGGCAGGTCGAGGATGTTCTGGTCGTTGGTGTAGCTGTGGACCGTCACCATCGAGCCGCGCACGAAGCCGAAGTTGTCACGCACCACCTTCACCATCGGCACGAGGCAGTTCGTCGTGCACGACGCGTTGGAGATGATGTTGTGCGCCTTGGGGTCGTACTTCTGGTTGTTCACGCCCATGACGATGGTGATGTCCTCGCCCTTGCCTGGCGCGGAGATGATCACCTTCTTCGCGCCCGCGGCGATGTGCAATCCTGCCTTGTCGGCGGACGTGAAGCGGCCGGTGGACTCGAGCACGATGTCCACGCCGAGCTCCTTCCACGGCAGCTTCCCTGGCTCCTTCTCGGCGAGGACCTTGATCTCGTCGCCATCCACGGTGATCGAGCCGTCACCGGCAGTGACCTCACCGGCGAAGGTGCGGTGCACCGAGTCGTACTTGAACAGGTGCGCGAGCGTCTTCGTGTCGGTGAGGTCGTTCACCGCGACGAAGTCGAGGTCCTTCCTGCCGGACTGCTTGGCGGCGCGAAGCACCTGACGCCCGATTCGGCCGAAGCCGTTGATCCCGACCCGAATTGCCATCTGCCTCTCCCTGGTTCACCACCGGTCGCCGAGTGCAGGCGCCCGGCCGAAGGTCACAAGACTGAGAATGCGTGCGCCACCAGCGTGGAGCGCGGCAGCGCACGCGTTGAGGGTCGCTGCGGTGGTCACCACGTCATCCACCAGCACGAGGTGCAGCCCGCGAAGCGAAGCGCGATCCACGCACACGCGGAACGCGCCCGAAACGTTGCGGTGACGTTCCCCTGGTGTCAACCGCGTCTGCGTCCGTGTCGCGCGTGCGCGAACGAGCATGTCGGTGCGCACTGGCAGGTTCCACGCCGTGCCCACCGCGCGCGCCAGCTCTTCGCTCTGGTTGTAGCCACGCTCGCGCTGGCGGGAGGGAGCGAGCGGGACGGGGACGAGCGCGGCGCGCTCCCGTTCCACGTCGGCCGGAAAGCGCACGCGCGCCATGCGAGCGCCCATCGGACGCGCGATCGCGGGCCAGTCGTGGTACTTCAAGGCGTGCACCATCGCCTCAGCGGCGCCGCCGGGAATGGCGTACGCGGAACGCGCGGCGCGAACGAAGGGCGGCAGCAGCTCGCACCAATGACAGGCGGCGGCTGGGCGACGCGTGTCGATGGGATGGCCGCACCGGCCGCACCGTGGCCATGGCAGCTCCCGCGCGCGCACCCAGCAGTGGCCGCAGGCCACATCGCGCTCATGCGTCTGGAGTGCGCGACTGCAGACGACACACACCCGTGGCAGCAGCAGGTCCAGCAGCGCACGCCCGCCGAGTGCGAGGCGTGGCCTCAGCGCCGCTAGTGCATGGCTCGCCACATCGCGCCACGATCGGGTGCGCGACCAAACCACCGCTCGAACGCGAGCGCCCCCTGCTCCAGCAGCATCCCTTCACCATCGGCGGCGCGATGGCCGGCTTCGCGCGCCGCCCGAACCCACGCGGTTTCCTCGGGCTTGTAGACGAGGTCGAATACCGCGGCGTCGGGCGGAAGTGCGTCGAGCGCCACCGGAAATGCATCGTCCTGCATGCCGATCGGCGTAGCGTTCACGACCAGCGTGGCGCCCTCGAGCGCGTCGGCTACCGACGACACCGCCGTGACCAGCGGATGGAAGCGTGAGGCGAGCTGTTCGGCGCGTGGCATGTGGCGATTGTACAGCCGCACGCGCGCGCCGTCCCATCGTTCCACCGCGCACAGCACCGCGGCGGCGGCGCCGCCCGCGCCGACGACTGCCACGCGAGCCCCCGCGCCGTCTCCCTGCAGGAGCGCCTTCGCCATTACATCCACGCCGGCGACGTCGGTGTTGTCGCCAACCAGCTCGCCCTCGGAGTGCCAGAACACGTTCACGGCGCCGCACCGCTCCGCCACGGCGGTCCGTGAGCGGCAGCGCGCCGCAACCGCCTCCTTGTGCGGGATGGTGACGTTACCTGCCGCGTTGTCCCGCGCGAGCATGCGAAGGGCGTCGTCGAGCCGCTCCGGTGGCACGTCGAGCGGCTCGTAGGTGAGCGGGATGCCAGCGGCGCGGAGTGCGGCGTTCTGGAAGCGTGGTGAGGCGGAGTGTGCGACGGGATGACCGAGAAGCACGAGCCGGCCGGGTCGCGCAGTCACGAGGCGCCCGGCACCCGCTCGGCGGCGAGATGGTCGAATACCCGGCGTATCTCGCGCTCCAGCTCATCGGCGGTGGCGCGATAGACCTCGAGCTCCGCGCCCATGGGATCGCTGATGGCGCGGCCACTCGCGCCGTGGCGCGGATACTCGGTGAGGAGATACGCCTTGTCGCCTCCGCCCAGTGCCTCCACCCGCTCCAGGTGGTGCGGCCCCATGGCGAAGATCAGGTCGGCCAACTCGACCAGGGCGCGGGTGAGCTGCTGCGAGCGATGGCTGCCGAGGTCGAGATGGCGCTCCATGCCGACGAGCAGCGCGCCATCCGAGGCCGCGGCTCCGTCCCACGCGCTGGTGCCGGCACTCGCGACGTCCATGGACACGAGCCCACGCTCGATGGCAATCTTCCGTGCGATCGCTTCGGCCATCGGGCTTCGGCAGGTGTTGCCCGTGCAGATGAACAACAGCTTCATGGCGTCAGGCGTCTCCAATGAGGCCGGGGGCGAACTCGCGCAGCGTCGCGGCGGGAATGGCGCCGGGCCGGATGACGCGTGGCGCCCGTCCAGTGCAATCGAGCACCGTGGAGGGTGCGGACGGCGGCAGCGTACCACCGTCGAGCACCCGCAACGTTCCACGCGCGATGGCCGCGCTCCACTGCTCTCGAATCTCGCCCGCCGACACCGCCGCTGGTACCCCGGGGCGGTTGGCGCTGGTGGAGGTAATGGCGTCGCCGTGGGCACGGATGAGTCGCTGCAGCCCGACATGCGGCGTCCAGCGCACGCCGATCCCGCCCTCCGGTCCACGCAGGCTCTCGGGAACGCGCCGCTGTCCGCCGGGGAGCACGAGCGTGAGCGGACCCGGCCAGAAGCGCGCTGCCAGATTCGAGGCGAAGCTGGGCAGCTCCAGGTCGAGTCGCGCGAGCATGTCGCTCCCCGCGATGAGGAGGAGGAAGGGCTTCCCTTTCGGCCGCCCCTTGAGGCGAATCAGCGCGTTCACCGAATCCCGATCGATCGCGCCGCCGAAACCGTATACCGTCTCGGTGGGATAGGCGAGCACGCGCCGCAGCTCCATCTGCTCCAGCGCCGGGCGGATGCCGGCAGCGATCTCGTCGTCGGACCAGAACGGAATGCCGAGTGCGGGATGTCGAGTCATTCGTCGATGGCGAGGAGGGCGTCGATGCGCGCAAAGTCCGCCGGCTCGGTGACCTTGAGCGCGCGCTCGCTCCCTCGCACGATGCGCACCGCAATTCCGTAGTGCTCGCAGAGTGCGGCGTCGTCGGTGGCCGAGAGGCGATCGGCGCGAGCGCGACGATGCACATCCACGATCACGCGGCGCGGAAATCCCTGGGGCGTCTGCGCACGCCAGAGGCCCTCGCGTTCCACCGTGCGCACGATCATGCCGTCGGCATCCACTTCCTTCAGCGTATCCACCACCGGCAGCGCCGCGATGGCGCTCGTACCGCCGCGCACGGACTGAACCACTCGATCGAGGGTGTCGACGCCGACGAGCGGCCGCGCCGCGTCGTGCACGAGGACGATCTCCGCTTCATCCGGCAAGTCGTCGAGACCGTTCGCCACGCTCTCGCCGCGCGTCTTCCCGCCCACCGACATCGCGAGCCGATCGAGGTCGCACTGGAAGAGCCACGGTGGCGGATCCCCCGCATAGCGCCGCGGCAGCACGCATACCACGGACACCACGTCGGGCCGAGCCATGAACGTCTGCACGCTGTGCAGCAGCATCGGCTTGCCGGCCACCCACCGGAACTGCTTCAGCTCCCCGTCGCCGGTGTCGGCGCGGATGCCACTGCCACCGGCGACGATCACCACCCCCACATCGCGCCTGGCCGGTGCAACGGAGGCGGATGCGTCGCGCGCGCCGTCCATGGAATCGCGCGCGCTCACTTGAATACCTGCTCGAACAGTTCGGCGATGGTGCGCACGCCCACGGCACGGAGGTCCTTCGGTACGCGCCGTGGCACGGCACGCTCGGCAAGGTACGCGGTGGTCATCCCCATGTTCGCGCCCTCGGCAAGCCGGCGCTCCGCCTGCGAGACGGGACGGATCTCGCCGCCGAGCCCCACTTCGCCGACGAACAGGGCATCGTGCGGGAGCACGCGGTCGTAGACGCTGGACGCCAACGCCGCGGCCACCGCGAGGTCTCCTGCCGGTTCCTGGAGCCGCACGCCGCCCACCACGTTGAGGAAGACGTCGAGCTGCCCGAAGGAGAGTCCGGCTCGCTTGTCGAGCACGGCGAGCAGGAGCGCGAGGCGACGTCCGTCGTAGCCGGTGGCAACGCGCTGCGGCGTTCCGAACCCTGCCTTGGCGGCGAGCCCCTGCACCTCGATGAGGATCGGGCGAGTGCCTTCCATGAGCGCCGTGACCGCACTGCCCGACGAGTGCATGGCGCGGTCGCCGAGGAAGAGCTCCGACGGGTTGGCCACCGGAACGAGTCCATCCTCCGCCATGCGGAAGACGCCGATCTCGTCCACGCTGCCGAAGCGATTCTTGGTCGCGCGCAGCACGCGGTGGTCGAGCGAGTTCTCTCCCTCGAAGTACAGGACCGTGTCGACGATGTGCTCGAGCGTCTTGGGGCCGGCAATGCCGCCACCCTTGGTGACGTGACCGACGACGAACACCGCCGTGCCGCTCTCCTTGGCGAAGCGCATCAGCCGAGCGGCGCACTCGCGCACCTGGCCCACGTTGCCAGGCGCACCCTCGAGGTCCGTCGTGAACACCGTCTGGATGGAGTCCACGATCAGCACCTGCGGGGCTGCCGCCGCGGCCGTGGTGAGGATCGTCTCCAGGTTGGTCTCGCTGAGGAGGCTCACGTCGCCGGCGTCACCACCCAGGCGATCCGAGCGCAGCTTGACCTGCAGCGCGCTCTCCTCACCGGAAGCGTAGAGCGTGGGATGCCCCGCGCCCTGCAGGCGGCCGGCGACCTGGAGCAGCAGGGTGGACTTCCCGATTCCCGGCTCGCCACCGATGAGGATCATCGAGCCCGGTACGATGCCACCCCCGAGCACGAAGTCGAACTCGTTGAGCCCTGTCTTCCAACGTCTGGACTCCGACCCGCTCACGTCACGCAGCCGCGGCGTGGGTGCGACGCTGCCTCCTTCCGCCAGCGACCGCGCGCCGCCCGCGCGGCGACTCGCGCCACCCGTGGGCGCGGACTTCGTCGCTACCTCCTCGACGAGCGAGTTCCACGCGCCGCACACGTCGCATCGTCCCGCCCACTTCGGGTGGTCCGCGCCACACTCGGTGCAGCGGTAGACGGTCCTGGTCTTCGTCGCCATGGCTAAAAATAGACGCTGACGCGACTTACGGGAATCTGACGAACACGGGATTCGGCTTCGCACACTTGCGTAGCGAGAAGCAGGGGAGCCACAGGAACACAAGAGCACCGACAAGAGCAACTGCCTGGAACCGCTCCAACATCGAGCGGATCGCTCCGAGGGAATTCGCGCGTCCAAATGGCCCACTGCGCTGCTTGCGGTGCGGAGGCATCGTCCCTGTACTGGTCAGCATCGCGGTGGGGACGCTGAATGCCTTGGGGGTGCGTGTGGCGAAACCAGCTCGCCAGGCGCACCCCCAAGGCATTTGAGGACGTCCTTCCCGAAGCGCGTAAGAGTAAAGGACCGATCTCCGATTCCCGTTTGACTCGTCGGAACGCGCCGGGAGAGTCGCCGGCGCATGGAGAGATCCGTTCGACGTTGGAGCAGTTCCGGCAGTTGAACTGACTGTTACAGTGGCCGTTGTAGCGGACGTCGTCGCCGCAGCCTCATCCAGCCCGGCGGATGTCCGTCGTACCCTGGTTCCGCCCGGCGTCGGAGCCACCGCTCGGCCCCGGGCTCCGCTGCGAGAAGTTCTCGAAGCGCGTGTAGCTCTTGTGGAAGAACAGGTTGACGAAGCCGATCGGGCCATTTCGCTGCTTGCCGACGATGATCTCGGCGCGCCCCTCGAGAGAGTTGCCGTCCTTGTCCACCGGCCCCTCGTAGACCTCGGGGCGATAGATGAACATGATGAGGTCGGCGTCCTGCTCGATGGCACCGGATTCACGCAGGTCGGATAGTTGTGGCCTCTTGCTGTCCCCCGCGCGCTGTTCGGGCGCGCGCGAGAGCTGCGAGAGGGCGACAACCGGGACCGAGAGCTCCTTGGCCAGCGCCTTGAGTCCGCGCGAGATCTGCGACACTTCCTGCTGCCGGCTCTCGCTGTTCGCCGGACCCTGCATGAGCTGCAGGTAGTCCACGATCACCATGTCGAGTCCCTGATCCGCCTTGAGGCGGCGCGCCTTGGAGCGCATCTCCAGCAGGGTGATCCCGGCGGTGTCGTCGATCCAGATCGGGGCGTGGGTCAGGATGCCCGCCGCGCGCGCGAGGCGAGGGAAGTCGTCGTCGCGCAGCATTCCCTTGCGAAGCTTCTGCGCGTCGATGCGCGCTTCCGAGGTCAGCATGCGCTGCACGAGCGACTCCTTGCTCATTTCGAGCGAGAAGAACGCCACCTTCTGCTGCTTCTCGATCGCCGCGTGCTGCGCGATGTTGAGCGTGAACGCCGTCTTGCCCATGGACGGGCGCGCCGCGACGATGATGAGGTCCGACGGCTGGAAGCCCGACGTCATCTCATCGAGGTCGCCGAAGCCGCTGGCGATGCCCGTGATGGACTCGCCGCCGGCATGAATGGCCTCGATGCGCTCCATCGTCGGCCAGAGGAGCTCCTTGATGCGCGAGAAGCCTTCGCTCGTGCGCTGCTGCGCCACCTGGAAGATCTTCTGTTCGGCGATGTCGAGCAGCTCGTCAGCGGTCGTTCCGCCAGCGAACGCCTCGCCGACGATCTCGGTGGAGACCTCGATGAGCCGGCGAAGGATCGCCTTCTCCTTCACGATCTTCGCGTGGTACTCGACGTTGGCCGCCGTCGGCACCGCATCCACGAGGAAGCCGATGTAGTCCTTGCCTCCCGCCCCCTCCAGCTCGGAGCGCCGCGCCAGCTCGTCGGCCAGGGTGAGCGGATCGACGACGCTTCCGCGCTCGGTGATCGTCACCATGGCGCGGAACAGCCGCCGGTGGCGCTCGGCGTAGAACATCGAGTCGTCCACCACCTCGATGGCCCGCATGACTGCATCCTGGTCGATCAGCATGGCCGACAGCACGGCCTGCTCGGCGTCCTCGGAGTAGGGAGGACGCCGGTCCCGGTACGGGTCACGCCCCAGGGGCGACGGCGAGATCGAGTATTCGACGGGCGAGCTGGACATCTTCCCAGGTGGGGCGCTTCCAGGAGGGGTTCCGCAGGAGCGCGGCGGGATGGTAGGTCACGACGAGTGGAACACCGTAGTACCGATGCACCTGCCCGCGCAACTTGCCGATCGTGAGCTTCGTATCGAGTAGAGTCTGCGCCGCAAAGGTGCCGAGCGCCAGAATCACCTTCGGACGGATGAGCTCGATCTGGCGAACGAGGTACGGCGAGCAGGCGGTTACCTCCTCCGGCAGCGGGTTCCGGTTCCCCGGCGGCCGGTGCTTGAGGACGTTCGCGATGAAGACGTCGTCGCGGGTGAGGCCGATGGCGCCGATGATCTTGTTCAGTAGCTGGCCCGCCTGTCCCACGAAGGGCTCGCCCTGCTCGTCCTCGTTGGCCCCAGGCGCCTCGCCGACGATCATGAAGTCGGCATCCGGGTCGCCGACCCCCGGCACCGGGTTCTTCGCCGTGGCGTAGAGCGGGCAACGGGTGCAGCTCGCGACCACGCTCGCGATCTCGTCGAGGGTGTCGAGCTTGAACGCCGGGTCGTCGAACAGCGCCCGTGACGCGCCGCCAACCACGATGCCCGCCGGAACTCCCTCGATGGGGGACTCGAGCGAGCCCGCTGCGGGAGCCGCCTGCGTCTCGGGAACATGAACGGCCTTCTCCATGCCCGGCTTCCCCGTGCTCGGCTTTCCCGCGCTGGTTTTCTTCGATGGCTTGGGCACTTCCGCCTCCTTCACCGCCCCTGGTGCACCAGGATCCGCACCCGCCTCGCGCAGCGCCGCGCGCCAGTCGGCTGAGGCGATGCTCACGTCGTCTCCCTTGTGCCGCGACTTCCTCGCGGCGCCAAGCAGGCGCAGCGCCTCCTCCACGCTCAGGGAGTCGAGCACGAGCTCACTCTCGCCCAGCTCCTTCCGCTGCTCCAGATAGCGCCGCAGCGCTTCCCTAGCGTCCATCGAGCAGCTCCTCCACGCGGTCGAGGATGGCGTCCGCCACCTCGCGCTTGTGCAGCAGCGGGAGCTCTTCGGGGGCCGCCGCGCCGCGCCGGAGGATGGTGACGCGGTTGGTCTCCACCGCGAACCCCGCACCCGCTTCGTTCGCCGAGTTGAGCACGACCATGTCCAGCGACTTGGACTCGAGCTTCTTCCGCGCGTTGGCGAGCAAGTCGTCCGTCTCCAGCGCGAAGCCCACCACCACGGCGCCCTGGCGGCGCCGCGCGATGGTGGAACGCAGGATGTCCGGCGTCTCGTGCAGCTCGAGCGTCCTGCCACTCCCGGTCTTCTTGAGCTTGGAGCTCGCCTGCTCCGCCGGCCGGTAGTCCGCGGGTGCGGCGCTCATCACCACCACCTCCGCCTTCGGAAGATGGCGCGCCACGGCGTCGCGCATCTCTTCGGTGGATTCAACCGGCACATGCGTCACCCCGGGCGGGACGGGCACCGTCATCGGGCCGGCGACCAGCGTCACCTCCGCGCCGCGCCGCCACGCGGCACTGGCGATCTCAGCGCCCATCCGGCCGGAGCTGTGGTTCGAGATGAAGCGCACCGGATCGATGGCCTCGCGGGTCGGCCCGCCGGTGACGAGCACCGAGCGTCCCCGTAGCGTGCCCTCCGTCTCCAGGAGCCGGCCCACGTGCGCGAAGATCGTCTCCGGTTCCGGCATGCGACCCGGGCCGCTCCCTTCCCCCGCGGCCAGCAGGCCGTCGTCGGGATCGAGCAGCCGATAGCCAAGCTCGCGCAGTCGCGCGGCGTTGGACTGTACCTGCGCGTGGGCCCACATCCGGTCGTTCATCGCCGGCACCATCAGCACTGGCGACTCCGTGGCCAGCAGGCATGCCGTGAGGAGGTCGTCGGCCTGACCCGTGGCGGCGCGCGCCATCAGGTCGGCCGTGGCCGGCGCGATGACAACCGCGTCCGCGCTGCGTGCCAGGTGGATGTGGTCGAGCGCGCGGCCGGGGTCGAACAGGCCGGTATGTACGGGGCGCCCGGTGAGCGCCTCGAAGGTGACGGCGCCGATGAACTCCGTCGCCGCGCGCGTGAGGACGACGTCCACCTCGGCGCCTGCCTTGCCGAGCAGGCGCGCCAGCCACGCGGTCTTGTAGCTGGCGATTCCGCCGGATACCCCCAGCAGGATCCGTCTGCCGTTATACGGACGCAGTGGAGTATCCGTCACTCGCGGGAGGGAGAGTAGGTCCCGACAGGGGCGTGGCCCCTGCGGGATGACGAGCCTGTTACTCGGCCGTACGGCGGCGCGGGACGACGCGGTAGTCGATGTCGCCACGCGCCAGCTCCTCGAGCGAGCGCGTCGTGAGCTTCTTGTCGCGGCCGGCGGAGCCGCCGGGGAATTCGTTCAGCGCGCGGGCATACTTGGCCGCCACGAGGACGCCGAGATACTTGTTCGCGGCGTGCTTGGCGATTTCGACCGGTGTGAAGACTCGCATGGTCCTGATGTTCAGGGTGTGTGGTTCGCGTTGTTCTCGATTTCCTGCTCGAGCCGCTCGATGAGCGCCCCGACCTGCTGTCGAAGATCCTTCACGCGCGTCCGGCTCATCACTTCCGCGTCGACGATGGAGCCGACCCCCGCAACCGCGCGCTCGAGGTCGTCATTCACCACCACGTACTGATACTCGTCCACCGTCTGCAGTTCCTGCAATGCCGAGGTGAGTCGCGCCGCGAGCTGCGCCGCACTCTCCGTCTTCCGGGCGCGCAACCGGTCCAGCAGCACCTCGGCGGACGGCGGAAGGATGAAGATGGTCACCGTCTGCGGGAAGGCACGCACGAACTGCCGCGCACCCTGCGGGTCGATGTCCATCACCACGTGCTTGCCGGTGGCCAGCACGCGCTCCACCTCGGAACGAAGGGTCCCGTACAGGTTCCCGTGCACCTCCGCCGACTCGGCAAAGGCGCCCCGCTCCCGCTCGGCGAGGAACTCGCTCCGCGTGAGGAAATAATAATCACGTCCGTGCTGCTCGCTGGGCCGCGGCGAACGCGTGGTGCACGACACCGAATAGCCGAGGTCGTCGCGGCGAGCCAGCAGGGCGCGCGCAATGGTGGTCTTGCCCCCGCCGCTCGGCGCGCTGAGTATCACGGGAAAACAGGTCACTCCAGGTTCTCCACCTGTTC
>DASTGQ010000422.1:0-4201 GCA_035718985.1 Gemmatimonadaceae bacterium | reverse complement strand
GCACCTACCCACCTACCCACCTACCCACCTACCCACCTACCCACCTACCCACCTACGTTCCATCGTGCCCCTCCTCCCCCTTCACGGACACGCCGCGCTTCGGGCGCGTTTCGATCAAGCCATTCGGCGCGATACGTTGCCGGGGTCACTGCTGCTTCACGGACCACGCGGTGTCGGAAAGCAGCGTCTCGCGCTCTGGCTCGGCCAGCGCCTCGTCTGCGAGGGACCGGAACCCAGGCCATGCGGCTCGTGTCAGCCGTGTCGCTTCGCGCTCGCCGCGACGCATCCTGACATCCACTGGTTCTTTCCCCGTCCCCGGCTCAAGGACGGGGATGCCTCGCCCGCCAGGATCGAGGAGGACCTGCGTGACGCGATCGCCGAGCGAGTGAAGACCGGGGCGTACCCTCCCCCGCCGCCCGAGGATGGCATCTTCGTCTCCACGATTCGCGCCATCGTGCATTCGGCGTCCTTTGCCCCCGCCCTCGCTCACCGGAAGATCTACATCCTCGGCGAAGCCGAACGGATGGTGGTGCGTGAGGATGCGGAGGAAGCCGCGGGCGCGTTCCTGAAGCTGCTGGAGGAACCGCCTCCCCGGGCGCACATCATCCTCACCACCAGCGAGCCCGGCGCCCTCATCCCCACGATCCGGTCGCGGCTCGTGGCGGTTCGCGTTCCGCCTCTCGGCGTGAGCGACGTGGACGCGGTGCTCTCCGAGCCGGCCATGAAGGAAGCGGTGAAGGAGGCAGGTGGGCCGGCCAGCCTCCCGGAGCAACGCCGACTCGCGGCCGGGGCGCCCGGAAGCCTGCTGGCCGGGGCGGAGTGGGCGGAGGCACTCGAGCGTGCGGGACGCATCCTCGACGCCGCCAGCAGCAACGATCGTCGCGAGCAGGCGAAGACGGCGCTGCTTCAGGGGAGCAGCAAGGCCCGCGGAGCGTTCAGTACGGCGCTCGACGCACTCACCGCACTTCTCCACGACCGGGCACGTTCGGCCGCCGAACGAGGCAGCTTCCACGCCGCCTCGGCCGCCGCCTGCGCCCTCGAGCACGTGGAGCTGGCCAAGGAGCGGGCCGAGGGCAACGTCAACCCGCAGCTCATCGCCAGCGAGCTGATGCGGCAACTTCAGGGAATTCTCGCATGAGCCAGAACACGGAAGGCAGGTTGACTCACGTTTCCGGCGATGGCACCGCCCGCATGGTGGACGTAAGCGAGAAGCCGGACAGCGCCCGGATGGCCCGGGCAACTGGCTGGGTCTCGATGAGCCGGGAGACGCACGACGCGATCGCCGCAAACGCCATCGCGAAGGGCGATGTGCTGGCTGTCGCCCGCCTCGCCGGAATCATGGGCGCCAAGAGGACAGCCGACCTCATCCCGCTCTGCCATCCGCTCCCTCTCACCGACGTCTCGCTCACCATCACGACGGACTCGCAGCTGCCCGGAGTCCGAGTGGAGGCGGTTGCGCGCACTGTCGGGAAGACCGGCGTTGAGATGGAAGCGCTCACGGCGGTGAGCGTGGCTCTCCTCACGGTCTATGACATGGCCAAGGCGATGGACCGCGCAATGATCATCGGCGATATATCGCTAGCCGAGAAGTCGGGAGGGGCGAGCGGCGACTTCGCAAGGGGTTGATGCCCTCTGCCCTCGCCTGTATCCTGTAGGAGCAGCGAGCTGGACAGATGTAGCCTAACCCTTTACTGGGGTTTGACTTATGAAGAATCTCCGAGGCACGTACGTGCATCGCGGAGACGCTCACCGGCGTCGCACGAGGGTCAAGCAGATCTCCCTGGCCGGGGGCTTCATTGCCGCCAGCGCCTTCCTTCTGGGTAATCGCGCGCCCACCACCGAGACGGTGGAAGCGGCACCGGTGAGGAGTGCCAGCTCCTTCCATATCAACCTGGGAAGCGACCGCGTACTGACCGCCCGGCTCGACTCCATGCGGGGCGAGCTCGACCTGGCCAAGGCCCAGCTGGACCGGTCCGCCAAGATCTTCTCGTATTCCAGCCGCTACAAGATCGGCGCGGACCTGGCCGGCAACATCGTGGACGTCTCCTCAGCCGAGGGCATCGACCCTGAGCTGGCGTTCCGACTGGTCAAGCTCGAGAGCGACTTCAATCCGCGCGCGACCAGCCCGGTGGGCGCCGTGGGACTCACCCAGGTGATGCCGTCCACGGCTCGGTACTACGTGAAGGGGATTACCCGGGAGGGGCTCTACGACCCCAACACCAACCTTCGGGTCGGCTTCCGATACCTGCGTGGGCTCGTTCGCGAGTACCATGGCGACGTGAACCTCGCCCTCCTGGTCTACAACCGGGGTCCGGTCGCGGTGGAGAAGGCCCGCGCCGAAGGTGACAATCCGTCGAACGGATACGACCGGATCGTCACGAAGGGCTATCGCGGAAAGGGGACGGTCGAGTAACCGTCCCGTCGACGCCGGTCAGCCGCGAGTCGGCCTGGCGGAAGACTTCTTCGTGGATCGCCTGGCCGCCGTGCTCTTCGTGGGCTCGGCGGCTTTCGCGTGCCGCTTCGTGCCGGAGTTCCTGGTCGAGTGAGCCTTGGTGTTCGGTGACGAGCCGGCGACGATGAGGCTCTGACCAGGGAAGATCATCGCCTTCTTCATCCTGTTCAGGCGCATGAGGTGGTCGGTGGTGGTGCCGTACTTCCTCGCGATTCCGCCAACCGTCTCGCCGCGCTTCACGACGTGCGTGGTCACGCCGCGAATTCCGCTCGCATACTTCTCGATCGCGGGGTCGGGCACGTCGAGGGCCGCGTGGGCCACCGCCCGCGTCGGAACGAGGATGTCCTGACCGGGAACCAGCCGGCCGCTCGGGCGGAGCCGGCGGAGGTTCGGGTTGAAGGTGCTGAGGGTCGCCGAGGAGATGCTGTTGCGCTCCGCCAGCCGGTCCACCGTGTCCCCCTTCTTCGATTCCACGTGCTTGAGCGCGATGCGGTCTTCCTCTGGAAGCGCCGCGAGTCGGTCCTCGAACCCGGCCGCGCTTCCGACGGGAATCCGCATCATGTAGGACACCCTGGGCGGCGTCATGCCCCGCAGGATCTGCGGGTTGAGCTCCCGAATCGTCGCGACGGTGCTTCCCGTCGCCTTGGCGATCGCGGCGAGCGGAGTGGCGGCGGGCACGAGCACCGAGTCGTAGACGAACGCGGGCTGCGGGTGCAGCGTCATGCCGTAGCGCTCGGGCTCCTTGGCGATCAGCGCCGCCGCGATGAGCTGCGGCACGTACTCGCGGGTCTCACTACGCAGGTAATCCTTGTCGGCCAGCACGAAGAAGGCGTCCTCCCCCTGGCTGTTCTCCACCTCGTCCGCGTAGCGGGCGAGCCCGCGAGCCACGCGGCCTGGACCTCCGTTGTACGCTGCCGCCGCCAGATAGAGAGAGCCGAACTCGTCCTTCATGCCCTTGATGAAACGGACAGCCGCACCGGTGGACTTCACCGGGTCGCGCCGCTCGTCCACCCACCAGTCCACACGCATTCCCATGTCGCGCGCGGTGGAGGTCATGAACTGCCACATCCCGACCGCGGCCGCCTTGGAGTACGCGTTGTTGTTGAAGCCACTCTCGATGAGCGCCAGGTAGTACAGGTCCTCGGGCAGCCCACCCGCCTTCATGCGGGCACGGATCATCGGCTCGAAGCGCGAGCCCACATCCAGGCGCGCTGCGATGCGTTCCTTCGCCGGTCCCGAGAACATGGCAACGTAGTGCGCGACCCGGTCCTCGGTGGCGTACGACTCCACGTCCATGTCCCATGTAGGCGCGTCGGCCGAGTCGAGCGACGGGGGCGGAAGGAGGATGAGCGAGTCGCCGAATATCTCGATGGCGCGGCGCTTCACTTCCGAGCCGTTCACGGCGGGAGCCGGCGCGCCGGCAGGAATCACGGTGGCCGCGCTGTCGCTCGGCTTCAAGGTTGCGGCAAGTCGGTCGCCCGTGCTGTCGCGGCTCGCAGCTGCGTCAGCCTCTCGCACGGGCTGGGGAGCGGACGCGGGATGCATGGCGCATCCCGCCAGGACCATCGTGGCGAGGAGGAGGGCCGGAAGTCGCAACTGCGTTCTCCTGTGATGTCGCGCCGCAGGCAGGACGAACGGGGCGGCGAGATGGACGGTAGGAACGACGAGGAATCTACGCGAACGTCGGCGTCAGCGCGGGTCCAGGTTTCGAATAGGGAACTACGGTCGTACGCCCTCGAAGCGAGGGCA
>DASTGQ010000421.1:0-2166 GCA_035718985.1 Gemmatimonadaceae bacterium | reverse complement strand
CGTCATCACCAGCGCGGCCCCCGCGTCGATGCCGGCGCGGAAGGGCACGAGCTCCACGGTGTCGAGCCGCGCCATGGTCGCGCTCACCAGCGGGAGGCCGACGTGCGAATCCACGTCGGTATCACCGTGCCCGGGAAAGTGCTTGATGGTCGCCGCCTCGCCGCCGTCCTGCGTCCCCTTCACGAACGCGGCCGAGAGCTCGGCCACGCGCTTCGGATCCTCCCCGAACGAGCGCGTGTTGATGACGGGGTTGGCGGGATTGTTGTTGACGTCCACCACCGGCGCGAAGTTGACGTTGATGCCGCTCGCCCTCCCTTCCTCGGCCATGGCGCGGCCGACGTCGTAGGCGTCCTGCACGCGGCCGGTGGCGCCGATGGCCATCGCGTTGGGAAACACGGTGGCGCCCCCCGCATCCATCATGTAATGGTCGAACACGCCTCCCTCGAGGCGGCCGAGGTTGGGCTCGAGGTCTGCCGCCACCATGAGGGGCACTCGCGCGACGCGCTGCATGGCGTTCACCTTGGCCGCCACCTCGACCGGCGAGCCGAGCGACATGGACACGCCGCCCACGTGATCGTCGCGGATCCAGCGCAGCACTTCCGCGAAGCTGGAGTCGCGCACGTTGGTGTAATCGCCGAGCACCCAGACGTTGACCATCTGGCCGACGCGCTCGCGGAGGGAGAGCGACGCGAGCGTGCTGTCCACCCACTGCCGCTGCGCCGCGGTGAGCGGCGTGCGCGGATCGAGGTTGGCGACGACCGGCGTCGGGAGGGCCACGTCCACCAGCAGCGGGCGGTGGTCGGAGAGCTGGGTGTCCAGCACACTGGCCGACGTGCAGCGGGTCGCGCCGTTGAGGAAGAGGAAGTCGATGCGCTTCGTGGGCGTGGACGCCGGGAAGGTGTTGCCATCGCCGCTGCCGCACGCCGGCCACGCGTCGCGCATGGCGGCGGCGCGGAGCACCTGCTGCGCCGCGCTCTCCGGCGTGGAGTTGAAGTCGCCCCCGACGATCACCGTCCCGCCCGCCGCGCGCGCGGCGGCGACGATCCGCACGAGCGAGTCCGCCTCCTGCTCACGCCACGCATTGCCGCCGAAGGCGTCGAGGTGCGTGTCGATCACCGTGACGCGTCCCTGCGGTGCGTCCATCACGACGCGCAGCGCGCCGCGCGGCTCGTGGCGGGAGTTGTCGCCGCCAACCGGCGGCGCGCCGTCCAGCGGGATCATCGTATCGGACACGATGGGCCAGCGCGAGAGGATGGCGATGCCGAACCTGCCGCCGTCGTAGTCGATAGTCCGGCCGAACGCGACGCGATAGCCCGTGGTGGCGGCGAGCTCGCGCGGCTGGTCCACCCCACCGGAGCGGCGGGTGAGCTGGTCGACCTCCTGGAGGAGCACGACGTCGGCGCCGCTCGCGCGCACGAGCGCGGCCAGCTCGGCGACGCGGGGCTTGCCCGCGGCGTCCTTGCCGGCGTGGATGTTGTACACGAGCACGCGCAAGGCGCCGGCTGGCGCCGGCGCGATGGCCGGCAAGGGTGCGACCGGAGCGGCGACGGGAGCGGGAGCGGTGCGTGGCAGGCCGCAGGACGCGGCGACGGCGAGGAGCGCGAACAGTGGCGCGCGCCGGGACGGGGAGGCATCGTTGCGCATCGTCGCAGCTTCGCACCCGCAACGCCGCTTCGCAACCGAGCCGCGGCCGGCGCGGGCCCAATCACACATTCACGACTGGTTGCACTTCATGAAGAAGCTTCTCGTGCTCGCCTGCACGCTCGCCAGCTCACTCGCCTGTGCGACAGTCGCGCCCCATGGCGCGGCTGCCCAGGAGCGCCATGTCTACACCCACGCCGACACGCTCCGTGGCTCCATCGGCCCCGCCCGCGCCTGGTGGGACGTGACGTTCTACGACCTGCACACGCGCGTGAACCCGTCGGACAGCAGCATCGCCGGCGTGAACCGCATGACCTACCGCGTGCTCGCGCCCGCTACGGAGATGCAGGTGGACCTCCAGCAGCCGCTCGCGTTGGACAGCGCGACCCAGGACGGACAGCGGCTCACGTATCGCCGCGATGGCAACGCGTACTTCGTGACGCTCACCGCGCCGCAGACGGCGGGGAGCACGAAGACGATCGCCCTGCACTATCACGGGAAGCCACGCGTGGCGACGCACGCGCC
>DASTGQ010000420.1:0-4142 GCA_035718985.1 Gemmatimonadaceae bacterium | reverse complement strand
TGCCGTTGAAGTCGCCCATCTCGTTGTTGAGCAGGAACCCCGCGCCCGGCACCACGGCGCCCACGCCGTAGCCCTGTTCGAGCGTGTACGTCACCGACACCGCCATCCCATCCGCGTCCACCACGGAGAAGTGCGTCGTCTGCGGGCTCTCGTGCGCCTGCGCGATCTGCGCCGGCGCCGACGGGCTCGCGCGATCGGGGAGGATCGATTTCCGCAGCTCGGCCGCGTACGCCTTGCTCGTCAGGCGGTCGAGGGGCGCTGACGTGAAGTCGGGATCACCGAGGTAGCGCGCGCGATCCAGGAAGGCACGCCGCATCGCCTCGGCCACGTAGTGCACGTACTGCGGCGAGTTGTGCCCCATCGCGCGCAGGTCGTAGCCCTCCAGGATGTTGAGCATCTCGACGAGCGCCACGCCGCCCGAGCTCGGCGGCGGCATGGAGATGATGTCGTAGCCGCGGTACGTGCCGCGAATCGGCGCGCGCTCCTTCGCCTGATACTGCGCAAGGTCCTGCTCCGTGATCAGGCCGCCGCCGCGCTGCATCTCGGCCGCGATCAATCGCGCCGTCTCGCCGGTGTAGAAGCCGTCGCGGCCGTTGTCGCGAATGCGTGCAAGCGTGCGCGCGAGGTCGGGGAGCGTGATGCGCTCACCGGCCGCGTACGGAGTGCCGTGCTTGCTGTACGCCTCCACCGTGGCCGGATACTGCGCGAGCCGCGGCACCGCGTAGGCGAGCGACCTCGCGAGGCCCGGCGGCGCGGCAAATCCATCACCCGCCAGCTTCACCGCCGGTTCCACGAGCTGCGACCACGACGCTTTGCCGTACTTCTCGTGCGCGAGCACGAAGCCGGCCACCGTGCCCGGCACGCCCACGGCGCGCAGGCTGCGGTGGTGAATCGTCGCGGAATAATTGCCGGCGGAATCCACGAACATCTCCGGCGTCGCCGCGGCGGGCGCCTTCTCGCGGAAGTCGATCGTCGTCGCGCGTCCGTCGGGAAGGCGGATCACCATGAACCCGCCACCGCCGATGTTCCCCGCGGCGGGATACGTGACGGCGAGCGCGAAGCCGGTGGCGATCGCCGCGTCGACCGCGTTGCCTCCCTTCGCGAGCACGTCGCGCCCCGCCTCGCTGGCGATGCTGCTCGCCGAGACGACCATGCCGTGCGACGCGGTGTCGACGCGTGCGCCCACCGCAGCAGGGGTTGGCGACTGAGCCGGCGGCGCCGACGAGCAGGCAGCGGCAATGGCGAAAACGCCGGCGAGCAGAACGCGGCCGGCGCATGCATGAACGGGGAATCGAATCATCTGATATCGCGGATCGGAGTGGCGATGGGAGTGGCGATCCGTGAAGACTGCGCATCCGCGCTCGCCGCGCAAGCCGCCGTCACGTCTCACGTCTCACGCTTCACGGTCCTCCGGTCCTCCGGTCCTCCGGTCCTCCGGTCCTCCGGTCCTCCGTCATGCTACTCGCCTTGCCTTGCGCGCCCGGTGCACCACCGCCGAAGCCGTGTCCCCGCCATGGAGCGTCACGAGCGTGATCTCCGGCGACGCGCCGAGACGGAACGGGATTCCCCAGTAGCCGGTGCCCGGGCTGATGTAGAGCAGCGCGTCCTCTTCCATGTGCGCGCCCATCGCCCTCTCGAGGAAGGGCGAGGCGAGGCTCCAGCCGATTCGCGGCAGGGCGAACTGGCCCCAGTGGGTGTGCCCGCTCAGGGTGAGCGCCACACCGCGCGCCGCGAGCGAGGGCCAGAGCGCCGGATTGTGGGCAAAGGCGATCACCGTCGCGTGTTCCGGCACGTCGGCCAGGGCGCGCTCCACGTCCGGCGCCACCCGCGTGCTCCCGCGTGCGCCACCCGCCGGGTCGCCGGTGCCCACCACCGCGACCGTCGCCTCGCCGCGACGCAGCAGCGAGAACTCGTTCACCAGCACCGTGCCCAGGCCGGCCGAGCGCAGTGCGCGTTCCACCTCGTCCCAGCCGGCATAGACATCGTGATTGCCCGGGATCATGTACACGCCGAGCGGTGCCTGCAGCGCGCGCAGCTCGCGCGCGTACACCGCCACGTCTTCCGCGCGGTCGTCGATCAGGTCGCCCGTGATGGCGATGAGGTCCGGCGCGAGCGACTGCGTCGTCGTCACGACGCGATTGAGGAAGTGCCGCGACGTGTGCGGCCCCACGTGCAGGTCGGACAGCTGTACGATGCGCAGCCCCTCGAACTCGGTCGGCAGGGTGGGCACGCGGACGTCCACCTCGCGCACGACGAGCTGCTTCGCCCCGAAGTATCCGGCGCCGAGCACGGCGGCCACCACGAGGAACACCAGCGTCGCCGCCACGCGCCCCGCCACCAGGCCGGCCCCGAACGGCGCGCCGATCGCGAGGCCGAGCAGGCCCGCGCCGGCAACGAGGGGCAGCAGGAGCTGCGTGTACCAGAAGGGCCGTACGACGAACAGGCGGAACGCGCGCCCGGGATAGAAGGGCCATCCGCGCCAGCGCACGAATGCCACGAGCGGGACCGTGGTGTACAGCGCCACCAGCAGCACCACCAGCGCCGCGCCGGGAAAGAGCCCGCGCGCGAGCACGACGAGCGTCGCCCACGCGACCACCAGGTAGGCGACGGCTCGTGCGACGATGGTGCTCACCCTGTTCGCGCCACGTGCGCGACGGTGTTCCGGCATGCCTCAATCTACTCCGCCAGCGCGCGCGTGGCGCTGATGCCGCGTCCGCTCAGGGCATGACGCGGAGCAGTTCTCCCTGGTTCGGTGGTCCGTACCCGAAGTTCGAGATGTAGAGCGCGCCGTCCGGACCCATGCGCAGCGCGGTCGGGAAGCTCAGCCCTGTCGTGACGACGTCGCGCGTGCCCGTGGGCGAGACACGCACCACGCGACCGCTGCCTGGTGACGGGAAGCACGGGTCCGCGCTCGCGCAGGTGAAGCTCTCGAGCACGTACACGTTGCGCGCCTTGTCCGTGACCACGCCCAGCACCGCGGTGAAGCCGTGCATCCGGTCGGTCACGGTCCCGTTGTGCGAGAAGCGCAGGATGTCCGCGCTGCCCGGCACGGCCGGGAAGGGCGTGAGCTCACCCACCAGCATGTCGCCCTCGCCGAGTGCGAGCCCCGTCGGCACGCGATGTCCCTCCGTCGCCGACACGTCGGCGAGGCGCGTGATGAGGCCCGCCTCCGGCTTCACCGAGAGCAGGTTCCCCTGGTTCGCCTCCACGATGTAGAGCACGTTGCCCTGGGCGGCCATGTTGTAGAAGTCGCCGTCCGGCTCGAAGTCGCGCGGGTTGGGATGCGCCGTGGGATTGGCCTTGATCCACCGGCTCAGGTCCGCGAGCACGGTGTACGTGCCGTTCGGCTCGACGGCGATCACCGACGACGGCTCGTTGAGGTGACCGTGCGCGCAGCCCGCGACGAGCAGCCCGTACAGCTTGTGGCCGGCGCCGAACGCGATGTCGGCCACGCCTTCCACGTCGCCGAGCACGTTGCGCGCCGAGGGCAGGTGATCGGCAACCGTCGTGCGCTCGCCAGCGAGCGTGATGCGCGAGATCCGGCTCGTGAACCCGCCGAGCGACGCGCCGAACCCGACCTGCGGGCACAGTCCCACGGTGGTCATGGTGTTGCCCGCTGGCGTCCCCGCCTCGGCGAGGTAGATCGCGCCGTCGGGGCCGAACGCGAAGCCTCTCGGATACTCGAGCCCACTCACGATCACCTGCGGCGCGACGGGCGTCGTCGCCACCGACGGACGCGCCGTGCCGGCGTCGAGTGTCCCCGTGATGCCCGTCGTGCCATGATTGTCGCACGCGGTAAGTGCGACGACGACAGCGGTGACTGCCATGAAGCGTTGCATCGCAACCTCCAGGTCCGGCCTCGCGCCGGTGGTGCCCTTCCGCTCGTGGGCGCCTCGCCCAGAGTGGGGCGGAAGAGGCCGAATAGCATGGATGACATCGGGTCCGCGCGCCAGACGGTGGCATCCGCCGCGACCACCGCTATCGCCACGTACCTCTTTCCGCTCAGATGTTTCCGCGCGCATGTTTCCACACGTGCGTCACGAACCCGGAGGCCTGGCGAGATGAACGGCTACAACTTTACCGAGCGGGTGCGGAAGGTCCTCATGCTCGCGCGCGAGCAAGCCGGCCAGCTCCACCACGAG
>DASTGQ010000419.1:0-2631 GCA_035718985.1 Gemmatimonadaceae bacterium | reverse complement strand
GCACGACGAGCACGGAGCCGAAGAGGATCCAGAGCGCGCGCCTCATGACTTCACCGACGACGACGTCGCGCAGCGGACGCACCTGGGTGTAGAAGCCGGTGTGCTGGACGAACTGCGGTGGTTCAGCGTTCGGGTAGAGCTCGGGCAGGCGCGCGGTGAGCGGGGCGAGCTCACGCTGCGCATCGGCGGCGGTGAAGCCGGGGCGCAGCCGGGCGATGGCGCCCCAGGTGTGGTTGTTGTACGCCGGCTGCTCCGGGTACGTCTCTGCCGGATACCAGACGTCCACCTGCAGGTCGGGGAGTTGAGCGGAGGCGGGGACGACACCGACGACCGTCATCGGAAAACCCTCGATGTCGATCACGCGGCCAACGATGCCCGGATCGCCCCCGAAGCGGCGGCGCCAGTAACCCTCGCCGAGCACGAGCGCGTTCGGCGGATCGGCGCGGTTATCGTCGAGGACGATGTTGCGGCCGAGGAGCGGTGTGATGCCGAGGACGCGGAAGAGGCTCGCGCTGGCCATGGCGGCGCGTGCACGCTCGGCAGGATGGTCGCCTCCATCGCCGCCGACGGTGACCTCGGTGTTCTGGTAGACCCCGATGTCCTCGATGGCGCGGCTGTTGTCCTTGAAGTAGTAGGCCTCGTGGCGCGCGAGCCCCCAGAGCGTGTCGCCCTTGAACTTCGGCACGGGCGACGTGAGCTCCACGAGGCGATCCGCGTCGGGATACGCGAGGGGACGGAGCACGACGGCGTCCAGCATGGTGAAGATGGCCGTGGCGGCGCCGATGCCGAGTCCGAGCGTGACGATGGCAGCCGTGGTGAAGCCGCGGCTGCGGCCGAGCGCGCGTGCCGCGTGACGGAGCTCGCGGGCGAGGGTGCCGAGGAATTCCATGCGGCGATGCTCCTTGATGATCCGGTCGTCGATGGCGAGCGTGGCGGTGCGATGCGACTCGATGTCGCCGAAGCGTCGTCGCGCCTCGGCTTCGGCCTCGCGGCGGGACATGCCCTGGGCGACGAGCTCCTCGATGCGGCCTTCGAGGTGGAAGAGCAGCTCGTCGTCGAGCGCGCGGCGGACGCGGGCGCGCGATTCGGGGAGGTGGAAGACGCGACGCATGCGTGACGGTTCCTGCCGGCGAGTCAGGACGCCGGCTCGGCGGCGAGGAGCAGGCTCACCGTCTCGGTGTAGCGGTGCCAGCGCGAGACTTCGGCGGTGAGCTGGCGTCGTCCGACGGTGGAGAGGCGGTAGAACTTGGCCTTGCGTCCCTGGTCGGTGTAGCCCCATTCGGCGAGGAGCCAGCCGCGCTGCTCCATGCGGTGGAGGCAGGGATAGAGCGCGCCCTCCTCGATCTCGAGTCGCTCGTGGGTGGCGGATTCGATCCAGCGGAGGACGGCGAGCCCGTGCATCGGCGCCCAGGAGAGCGTCTTGAGGACGAGCATGTCGAGCGTGCCGCGAAGGAGCTCGCGGTCGGTGGGCGCGGTCATGGGTCGGCGGGTCGGGGATCTGACCTAATGTTCTTAGGACAAGACAGTACGAGCGGCCGGAACGGTTGTCAAGAGTGCGCGCGGCAATGGCGAGTACTTCGTACGGAGTACCTCGTATCGAGACCTGATGACTGACCCCAGCAAGGTGCAGACGGGCCCTCCTGGCGCACCACTCCGGAAGGCCCGGCATTCCAGGGGCGTGGATGTCGGTCTTCGTACGAAGTACCTGGTACGAAGTGCTCGCCGTTGCCGTAGCCAGGGTCGGCCGAGACGATGGCGCGGCCGGTGTTCTCAGCGGTAGCGTTCTTGCTGGAGGAGGGGCCGAAGCTGGATCGCTTCCGGCCAGTCTCTCGTAGCCTGGCTGTCCATTCATCGTACCCCGACATCCGTGCCCAAGAAGCCCGACGGCGCCGCGACCCGGTCCGCGCCCCCTGAACAGCCCCGTGCCCGAACCGGCCTCGATGGCCTGGACGAAGTACTGGGTGGCGGCCTGCCGAGAAACCATATCTACCTGCTGGACGGCGAGCCGGGCACGGGCAAGACGACGCTGGCGATCCAGTACCTGCTCGAGGGTGCGCGGGAAGGCGAGCGCGGGCTCTACGTCACCCTGTCGGAGAGCGAAGCCGAGCTGTCCGAGGTCGCGCGCTCGCACGGCTGGACGCTGGACAACGTGACGGTGTTCGAGTTGACGGCCGACGCCGCCGAGGAGGGGGGGGACGAGGACTACACGATCTTCCATCCGGCCGAAGTGGAGCTCAGGCAGACGCTCGCCGCGGTGTTCGAGACCGTGGAGCGCGTGAAGCCCACGCGCGTGGTGATCGACTCGTTGTCCGAGATGCGGCTCCTGGCGCGGGACGCGCTGCGCTTCCGCCGGCAGATCCTCTCGCTCAAGCAGTTCTTCGCCGGCCGCGAGTGCACGGTGCTGCTGCTGGACGACAAATCCGCGCCGGCGGGAGACATGCAGCTCCACAGCCTGGCGCACGGCGTGATCATGCTGGAGCACATCGCGCTGGAATACGGCGCGGAGCGGCGTCGGCTGCAGGTGACCAAGCTGCGCGGCGTGCGCTTTCGCGGGGGCTACCACGACTTCCGCATCCGCACCGGCGGCATCCAGGTCTTCCAGCGCATCCGCACCGCCGCCGCGACGCGGAT
>DASTGQ010000418.1:0-2522 GCA_035718985.1 Gemmatimonadaceae bacterium | reverse complement strand
GAGTGCCGGAACGGCAGCGCCGCGGCAGACGGCCTCGATCTCGCTGGCGGCGCGCTCGAACTCGTCGTCGCAGAGCACCGGGGTGCCCTCGAACGGGAGGTCGCGGGCGATCTCGAGCCAGGAGCGCGTCGAGCCGAACTCGTCCTTGACGCGGACGGTCACGGGGCGCGGGATCCGGTAGGCGCGCAGCAGCATCACGTGAAGCGGCTCACGCGGCTTCCACTGCAGACGGCGCACGGCGTACGCAGGCGTCCACACGTAGAACGGCGACAGCGCATCGACGATGCGGGGATCGCTGATCGTGAAGCTGGCGGTGACCTCGGCCCAGGCGCGGATGCGCACGCGCTCGGGCTGCACGATGCCGCCGTGGAGAACGTGCTGATCCGACGGTTCACCGTCGGGCCAGACGCCCTCTTCGAGCGCGCGGCGCAGCTCAGGCTGGTGCGACTCGCGAACGAGGTCGGCACGCTGGTGGTCAAAACTCGGGTACAGAAAGAACCGCGAGTGATCGAGTTTGAATCGGTCGGCACCGTTAGCGCCACCCTTACGGAGGGTGAGCAGCTGCTCACCTTCGGCGAGCGCGCGGACGGTAACCGCCCATTCCTTGAAAGCAATCGGCATATGGAGCGGGGGATGTGGAGGTGCGGGAGCCGTGCGCAGAGAGCGGGCACAGCAGGCCTGCGACACTAACGATTCGGTCACAACTTTCCAAGCGGCGAGTGGGGGATAACTCGCACACAAGGCGCCCAGACTGGACGGTCGTACGACGCGTTGTCGGACGTCCGTCCCGCCGTTGTGCCGGAACGCCGGTCAGTGTGCCACTTGGAGCGGCGGAACGCCAGGGTTTGTTGCCGAACTCGCGAAAATCCCCGGTGGGAGCTGGAAGTTGGGCGCCGGACAACGCCGGTCGCTCGGGCGTCGAACGCGGGTCTCAGGGTGGTCAGGAGTGGTCCCGGCCGGGCCGAAATGCGGTGCTTCAGGGCGCTCGAATGCGGCGCACTGCCGATCGGTTCGCAAGGGGTGTCCAGGCGCTGAAACGCGCGCCGACTGGCAATCGCGAGCGGCGAGTGCCAAGGCGCACACAAGAACAGAACGGCGGTTGGCCGGAGCAGTCCCACCCATGGTTGCTCCGGCCTAGCCCGCCGCAGGCGTTCCCATCATTCGAGGAGCGCGGCAAGTCTTGGAGACACGGCTGGCCGGAGCAGTCCCACCCATGGTTGCTCCGGCCTTAGCACCGCGTCGTCCCGCTGAGCCCTCGGTGTCCCGACCGAGGGGTAGCGATCGCGTTCTGTGCCGTTAGGCAGCGATCGCCGCGAGTTCGTCGGTCTCCGCCAGGTGCTGGTGCGACGGGCAGTAGCCGTTGCGGGGGAGACCAGGTCGTGCACACGGTGCTCCGCGGCGCGTGAAGGCGCGGCACTGGATGTGCCGGCCCTGGCTCGCAGCCTCGGGGTGCTCGTCGATCCAGCGGGTGATCGCGCGCATGTACGCCGAGATCGTCTGCCTGGCCTGGGCCTGATGGTCGATCGGGAAGTGCGCGCGCACCTCTTGGAAGAGCCACCGTGAAGGGTTCTTGAAGTAGTAGCGGTCGGTCACGAGCCGCTCGGTCGCCGCCTCGCAGGCGTGCAGCACGGCCTCTCGGGACTCAACGGTCCGGTGGGAGCCGTCGTCTCGGATGAGCGGGGCGAGTTCTCGATAGATAGCGCGACTGAGCTGGTGCATAGTGTCCTCTTGGGGCACGACGCATACTGGGGCGCTGGTGTTCGCGATCCGTAGGCGCTTCGTTAGGGAAGCGTTAAGAGCCCGAAACCCCTAATTCCGGGGCGACTAAGAACGCTGAGGGCTCAGTCCCATCGCTCGTAACGAGCGGTCTCGGTGACGGGGTCGAGCACCGTGTGGAGCCCGTCGAGTTCGGGGTTCTGTGGACCCGCGTCGCGCCGCCAGTGTGCGCCTCGGCGCTCCTCTCGATGGAGCGCGCATTTCGCCACCCAGCGCGCCATGGGGTGCTCGCTCTGCGCGAGCTCCTCCAGCTCGTCGGCGCGCCGGAGCACGCCCGCGCAGCGCCAGACGGCGTCGCGGGTGGCGCGATCGGGGATGCGGAGTGGGGCGGGCATGCCCTCACGCGGCGCGGGAGCGGACGGAAGCGCCGGCAGGTCGACCGCGGCCTCGGCGGCACGAGCGCCCCAGACCAGGCACTCGCTCAGCGAGTTCGATGCCAGCCGGTTGGCGCCGTGGAGACCGGTGCAGGAGGTCTCGCCGATGGCGTGCAGGCCCGGCACGGTCGTGCGGCCGTGCAGGTCGACCACCACGCCGCCCATCATGTAGTGCGCTGCTGGGCTCACGGGCACGAGGTCGCGCGTGGGTTCGACGCCCGCATCACGCAATGCCGATACGACGTTGGGGAACCGCGTCGGCTCGACCATGCGCATGTCGAGCGAGACCGACCGTGCTCCGGTCTCCTCCAGCAGCAGGGTGATCGCGCGTGCCACTTCGTCGCGGGGCGCGAGCTCCTCGACGAACCGCTC
>DASTGQ010000417.1:0-4379 GCA_035718985.1 Gemmatimonadaceae bacterium | reverse complement strand
GATCGTCGGCGCAGCGGGCCGCGGTCTCAGCGAGTCGGCGCCCGTGGTATCACGCCCGAGCGAGTCGCGCAGCAGGCGTGCCGCCGAGTCCAGCGCCGCGCGCCGCGCCGCAGCTTCCGCTGCCGCAGCCTGGCGCGCGAGCGAGTCGCCGGCCAGCACGATGCTGCGCGTGGCGGAGTCGATGGGCCCGACTCCCGCCCAGACATTCGTCAGTCCAGCTGCCGCTCGCTGCGGCGTCAGGATCATCACGGCGCTGAGCTCGGCGGGGTTCACGGCCGGACGCAGGATGTAGGTGCGGGCCCACGCCTCGGTAGTCTTGATCTCACCCATCACGACGCCCACCGGGATCCCCTTGGGATAGATACCGCCAAGGCCGGAGCTGTATACCACGGCACCCGGTTTCAGCGTGGCCCGAAAGGGCACGCCCCGCATCTCCAGCAGGTACCGTTCCGAACGAAGGAATGCCTGGTCACGCGAGGAGCCGGAACTGGTCACGTGCGGCTGGACGATCCCGAACGCGCTGCCGTCCGCGGACATGGCACTCACGCGGAAATCCGGATGGGCAAAGAGGATCGCGAGGCTGAGCGTGGGATCGACCGTCTGCACGAGCCCGACGATCCCCTCCGGCGCGACGACCAGGCTGCGCTCGCGCACGCCGGCGTTGGATCCCGCGCTGAGCGTGACGGTGAAATCTTCCGCGCGTCCTCGGCCCTGCAGCGCTTCAGCCGGAATGAACCCCCATCTCAGCGCGCTTCCGAGTCCCAGCAGCTTGCGCAGGCGGTCGTTTTCATTCTCGAGCGTTGGAACGCGCGCGGCGGCGAGCGCCAGCGTGTCGCGCTTCAGCTCCTCGCGCTGGCTGGAGAGATACGCCCCGCGCCACCGCTCGGATCCTTCCTGGAGCTGCAGCAGCGGCGCCACGAGCGTCCGGCGCAGCGCGCTCGCGACCGGCTCGCGGAGCCGGATCGGCAGAAAAAGCGCGAGCAGGGAGAGGAAGATGCAGACGCCGAACAGTACGACGTCCGTGCGGGAGCTGATTCGGCCCGTTCGCGCCACCCCTGCCTCAGGTGCTCAGGACCGACCAGTACTTCTCCTCGTCGTCGAGGATGCGGCCCGTGCCGCGCACGACGCACGTCAGCGGATCCTCGTCCACGTGGATCGGAAGACCCGTCTCCTGGCTGAGCAGGAGATCGAGTCCGCGAATGAGCGCTCCGCCCCCCGTCATGACGATGCCGCGGTCCACGATGTCGCTCGCGAGCTCGGGCGGCGTGATCTCCAGCGCACGGCGCACCGCGTCGACGATCTGCTGGATCGGCTCCTGGATGGCCTCCCGAATCTCGCTCGAGAGGACGCGCACCGTCTTCCGAATGCCGCTCACGAGGTCGCGACCCTTCACTTCCATCTCGCGCTCGTCGCCGATGGGCGCTGCGCTGCCGATCTGGATCTTGATCTGCTCCGCCGTCGGCTCACCGATCAGCAGATTGTAATTCTTGCGCATGAACTGGACGATCGACATGTCGAGCTCGTCGCCGCCCGTGCGGATGGACGTGTCGCTCACGATGCCGGACAACGCGATGACGGCGATCTCCGTCGTGCCACCGCCGATGTCGATCACCATGTTGCCCGTCGGCGTCTCCACTGGCAGGCCGACGCCGATGGCCGCAGCCATCGGCTCAGCGACCATGAAGACTTCCTTTGCGCCGGCGCCGAGCGCCGAGTCGCGCACCGCGCGCTTCTCCACCTCGGTGATGCCGCTCGGCACGCAGACGATCACGCGCGGCTTCACCTTGAAGACGTGATTGTCGATGATGAGCTTGAGGAAATAGCGCAGCATCTTTTCCGTCACGTCGAAGTCGGCGATTACGCCGTCCTTCATCGGGCGCACGGCGATCACGCCCTCGGGCGTGCGGCCGAGCATGCGCTTCGCCTCGAGACCGACCCCCTTGATCTGCTTCGACTCACGGTCGATGGCCACCACCGACGGCTCGTTCAGGACGATGCCTTCGCCCTTCACGTAGACCAGCGTGTTTGCCGTGCCGAGGTCGACACCGATCGCGTTCGCGGGGAAGAGACTTCCCGCCTTGAATAGGGGCCAGCGCATCAATCCGGGGTTGGGTCGCCCGCTCCATGAAGCACGGAACGAGCCGTACACGTGCGGGGGGTGAAAGCGACGAAAGCTACCCTGCGCGCAGATGACGGGCAAGGCGTTGCCTCGTCACAACCTACGCGACGACGGCGTCGCCGGAGCGACGCCGTCGTGTGCTGCGTCACAGTATCAGCTGACGAACCTGGACGGCTCGTGATACTCGAGTCCGAACGCTTCGGCGACGGCCTGGTACGTCACCTTGCCGTCCGCGACGTTGAGGCCCTTCAGCAGCGCGGGATTCTCGCGCAGCGCGCGCTTCCAGCCCTTGTTGGCCAGCTGCAGTGCGTACGGAAGCGTGGCGTTCGTCAGTGCGAGCGTCGACGTGCGCGGCACGCCGCCCGGCATGTTGGCGACTGCGTAGTGGATCACGCCGTCCACCACGTAGGTCGGATTCTCGTGCGTCGTTGCATGCACGGTCTCCACGCATCCGCCCTGGTCGACCGCGACGTCGACGATGACGGAGCCAGGCTGCATGCGCTTCAGGTCCTCGCGGCGCACGAGCTTCGGCGCCTTTGCGCCCGGGATGAGGACGCCACCGACGACGAGGTCCGCCGTCTCGATCTGCTCGAGGATGTTGTGGCGGTTGGAATAGATGGTCTGCACGTTGGCCGGCATCACGTCGCTCAGGTAGCGCAGCCGCTCGAGCGAGATGTCGAGGATGACGACCTTGGCGCCCATGCCGGCGGCCATCTTGGCGGAATTGATGCCCACGATGCCGCCACCGAGGATCACCACCTTGGCCGGCGCCACGCCCGGCACGCCGCCGAGCAGCACGCCGCGGCCGCCGTACAGCTTCTCGAGATACTTCGCCCCCTCCTGCACTGCCATGCGGCCGGCAACCTCGGACATCGGTGTCAGCAGCGGAAGCTCATGCGATGGAAGCTCGACCGTCTCGTACGCCACGCACACGGCGCCGCTCTTGAGGTGCGCCTTCGTGAGCTCCTCGTCGGCGGCGAAGTGGAAGTAGGTGAAGATGAGCTGATCCTTCCGCATGTGCGGCCACTCGGACTTGATCGGCTCCTTGACCTTCATGATCATCTCGCTGTCCTTCCAGACCGTCGCGGCATCCGGGGCGATCTTCGCGCCGACGGCCGTGTAGTCCGCGTCGCCGAAGCCGCTGCCGAGGCCAGCGCCGGTCTCGACGAGCACCGAGTGGCCGGCGGTGATGAGCGCCTCGGCGCCAGCCGGCACGAGCGCGATGCGGTTCTCGTTCGTCTTGATTTCCTTCGGGACGCCGATCTTCATGGAATGGATGGTTGGTCGGAGAACTGGAAGTGTTTGTCGGTGCTTCTAATTCGCGGTTTACGGCCTGCTTCGGATGCCGGAGCTGCCCGAGGCCGGCCGTGAAGCGAAGAACCGACGAGCCAAAGAGCCGTCCTGCTCTTGCCGCCTAAAATTCGTCGCCCGGCCCCAAAGATACAACTGTCTGACCAGTCGGATCGAAGAACTCACGCGCCACGTCTGCGAGCTGTTCCGGCGTGACCGCGTCGATCTGTGCGAGCATCTCGTCGAGGGTGCGATAGGGCTCGCCATACAGCTCCACGCTCGCGCAGCGGTACATGCGCGACGAGACGCTCTCGAGCGACAACGTGAGCTGGCCTTTCAGCTGGCTCTTCCCCATCGCGAGTTCGTCGGCGGGCAGCCCGTGCGCCGCAACGCTCGCCAGCTCCTCGCTGATCGCGTCCAGCGCCTGCCGGGCGGTGTCCGGACTCGTGCCCACATACACGCCGTGCATGCCGACGTCGGCGTGAAAGGATTGAAAGGTGTAGACGGCGTAGGCGAGTCCCAGCTCCTCCCGCACGCGCTGGAAGAGTCGTGAGCTCATGCCGCCACCGAGCAGGCTGCTCAACAGGACCAGGGCGGGCCGGCGCTCGTCCTCGTGCGCCATCGCCGCACTGCCGACGACGATGTGCGTCTGGACGCCTTCACGGGCCACGTGGCGGCGTGAGGGAGCCTGCGTGACCGGCGGAGGCACCGACACCGCCGCGCCTTCGCCGCGCTCCCGGCTCGTCCACCCGGTGCGCTCGAGCGTGGCGAGCAGTGCGTCATGGTCCACGTTTCCTGCGCCAACCACCACCAGCTGCTCGGGTCGATATGCGCGGCGATGCAGCGCCTCGAGATCCTTCGTGTCGAGCGATGAGACCGTGTCGCGTGTACCAAGGATCGAATATCCATAGGGATGCGATCCCCACAACGCCTCGGAATGCAGCTCGAACACGAGGTCGTCGGGCGTGTC
>DASTGQ010000416.1:0-2916 GCA_035718985.1 Gemmatimonadaceae bacterium | reverse complement strand
GGCGTGATGTCGCGCTGAGCCGCGCGACGTACGACTTTTTCCTTCGCTTCGCTCGGGATGACAACTACTTTTCGCCGTTAGATGGCTCTTCTCGACACTAACGACCCGCGGCCCGTCCACTTCGTCGGCATCGCCGGCGCGGGGATGAGCGCCCTCGCCGAGCTGTTCACCCTGCGTGGCGCGCGCGTCACCGGGTGCGATGCCCATCCGGAGAATGCGCGCGACCTCGTTGCGCGCGGCATCGAGGTGGCGGAGGGCCACTCGCCCGACCACGTCGTCGGCGCGCGCGCGGTCGTCGTCACGTCGGCCATGCCACGCGAGCACCCCGAGCTGCGCCGTGCCCGCGAGCTCGGGATCCCCGTGATCCGTCGCGCCGAGGCCCTGGGCGAGGTCACGGCCGGTGCGATGCTCGTCGGCGTCGCGGGAACGCATGGCAAGTCCACCACCACCGTGCTCACCACCGAGGCGCTCGCCGCAGCGGGACTGAACCCTACCGGCTACGTGGGGGCGCGCGTCTCGTCGTGGAACGGCAACCTCCGGCCCGGCAGTGCGGAGCGGTTCGTCGTGGAGGCCGACGAATACGATCGATCCTTTCTCGCGCTCTCTCCCACAGTGGCCGTGGTGACGAATCTCGAGGCGGACCACATGGACATCTATGCCGACCTCGATGACCTGCGGGGCGCCTTCGCACAGTACGTGAGTGGCGCGCGCTACGTGGTCCTCTGCGCCGACGATCCGGGCGCCAACGCGCTGCCGTCGCCTCCGACGGCGGAGGTGATCCGATACGGCCTCACGTCGCCTGATGCGCGCCTCACCGCGGCCGACCTTCGCCGCGAGGAGCTGGGCACGCGCTTCACGGTTGTCTACGACGGCAAGGTGGAGGGCGAGGCTGCGATCGCCGTGCCCGGCGAGCACAACGTGCGCAACGCGCTCGCCGCGCTCGCCGTCGGGCTCGGCCTCGGCTTCAAGGTGCCGCAGATGGCGCCCGGTCTCGCCGCCTTCCGCGGGGTGGAGCGCCGCTTCCAGCTCCTGGGTGAAGCGCGGGGCGTGCTCGTCGTGGACGACTACGCGCATCATCCCACCGAGGTACGCGCAACGATTCGCGCCGCGCGCGCCGCTGCACCCGACCGCCGCCTCGTCATTGCCTTCCAGCCGCACCTCTTCACGCGCACGCGAGACCTGGCACGCGAGTTCGCGGAGGCGCTCGGTGAGGCGGACGAGGTGTTCCTGCTCGACATCTATCCGGCGCGCGAGCAGCCCATCGCCGGCGTGACGAGCGACCTCGTTGCGGACGTCATGCGCCGCAGCGGGCGCGCTCCGTCATGGCGCGGCGGGCGCGAGGCGCTCACCGCTGCGCTGGCGCCGGCGGTGAGCGCGGGAGACCTCGTCAACACGATGGGGGCCGGCGACGTCACGCGCTCCGGACCGGAGCTCCTGCGCACTCTCGGCGCGCGAGCATGAGCAGGCGCGGCAGGAGCGACGAGGCCGAGGAGCGCGACGCGGCCGCCGCCGGCGATGCGGAAGAGTCCCGCGTTCCGCGGTGGCGCCTCATGCTCGGCGGCGCCGTGCTCCTCGTGCTGCTCGCCAGCCCGCTCTGGGGTCCGCGTGCGCTGCGGAACCTCGCCTTCTTCCGCGTGCGCAAGATCGAGGTGAACGGGCTTCGCTACACGCCCGCTGCGGAGGTCCTTGCACGCCTGCACGTGGACACCACGCGCAGCGTCTGGGATCCGCTCGAGCCGCTCGCCCAGCGCGTCATGACGCACCCTCAGGTGGAGTCGGCCTACGTCTCCCGGAAGCTCCCCGGGACGCTCGTCGTGGACGTAACCGAGCGTCGGCCGGTCGCGCTCGTCCCCATCGGTGCCGAGCTCCGCGCGGTGGACGAGCGTGGCGTGACCCTCCCGCTCGACCCGAGCCGTACCCCGGTGGATGCACCCGTGGTGACTACGCCGCGCGATGCGGGAGTGTATCATTTGCTGGGGCAGATGCAGCGTGAGGCGCCAGCGCTCTACGCGAGCATCAGCTCCATCCGTCCGGCCGGCAACGGCGAGCTGCTCGTCCAGGTGGCTGACGTCCCGGTGCGTACCATGACGAGCGTCAGCCTCGCGCGTCTTTCCGACATCGAACCCGTCGAGCGGGATCTCGCGCGGCGCCAGCTGCGCGCCGCCGAGCTCGACCTCCGCTACCGCGACCAAGTGATCGCCAGACTGCCATGAACACCGACCGCCTCGTCGCCGGACTCGATATCGGGTCCGCCCGCACTACCGCCATCATCGGTGAGGTCGTCGGCACCTCGCAGGGCAGCTCGACGATCAAGGTGCTCGGCGTCGGCCAGGCGCGCACCACCGGCATGCGGCGCGGCATCGTGTCCGACATCGAGGAGACGACGCGCTCCATCCGCAAGGCGCTGCAGGACGCCGAGCGCATGGCCGGCGCCGAGATCACCGACGTCTACACCGGCATCGCCGGCGAGCATGTGCGCGCGATGACCTCCAAGGGGATCGTCGCCGTCAGCAACGACGAGATCACCAAGTCCGACGTCGACCGCGCGAACGAAGTCGCTCGCGCACAGGCCATCCCGCCCGACCGTGAGCTCCTGCACGCCATCCCGCAGGAGTACACGGTGGACAAGGACACGGGCATCCGTGATCCCGTCGGCATGAGCGGCACGCGCCTGGAGACGGAGATGTACCTCGTCACCATCGGCTCGTCGCCGGCCGTCAACCTGCGCAAGAGCGTGGAGCGCGCCGGCTACAAGGTGCGTGAGCTCGTGCTCGAGCCGCTCGCCAGTGCGCTCGCCGTGCTCACCGAGGACGAGAAGGAGCTCGGCGTCGCGCTGGTGGAGATGGGTGCCGGCACCACCGATCTCGCCGTCTTCCACGAAGGGAAGATCCGCCACCTCGGCACCGTGGCGTTCGG
>DASTGQ010000415.1:0-6202 GCA_035718985.1 Gemmatimonadaceae bacterium | reverse complement strand
ACGCTCGAGGCGCTCGTGGGGCAGTCGCTGTGAGGATCTCCCGGCCCGTCATCGATTCGCGCGTGATCGCCCCGCGCGGGGAGCCCTAGCCCCATGTGGCTCGTCCTGCTGGCTCTGCGCCGGCCCTACACGTTCATCTGTGCCGCGCTGCTCGTGCTCATCTTCGGCATCGTCGCCATTCTGCGCATGCCGATCGACATCTTTCCGGCCATCAACGTGCCGGTGGTGTCCATGCTCTGGAGCTACGGCGGCCTGGCGCCGAAAGAGATGGAACAGCGTGTCGTCACGCTGGCGGAGCGCGTGTACTCCAGCTACGTGAACGATGTCGAGCACATCGAGTCGCAGTCGCTGAACGGCGTGAGCATCATCAAGGTGTATTTCCAGCCGAACGCGGACGTGCAGGCCGGGATGGCCCAGCTCACCGCCGCCTCGCAGGGAATCACGCACAACATGCCGCCGGGCATCTCGCCGCCGTTCATGGTGCGCTTCAATGCGACTGACGTGCCGATCATGCAGATCAGCGTGGCGAGCCCGGACCGGACCGAGGCCGAGCTGAACGACCTCGGCACGAACTTCATCCGTATCCCGCTCGGGACCGTGCGGGGCGCCAGCGTGCTTCCGGCGTACGGCGGCCAGCGGAAGCAGGTGAACGTGGACATCGATCCGCAGGCGCTCTACTCCAAGGGGCTGTCGGCGAGCGACGTGAGCAGCGCGATCAACGCCCAGAACGTCATCCTTCCCGCCGGCTCGGCGCGCCTTGGCAGCCGCGAATACTACGTCCGCCTGAACGCCACGCCCGACTCGGCGCAGCAGATCGCGGATCTGCCACTGAAGACGATCAATGGCGCGCCGGTGCGGGTCGGAGACGTGGCGCAGGTCCATCTCGGTGGCGCAGTGCAGACGAACATCGTGCGCGAGAACGGCCACCGCGGCACGTATATCTCCGTCCTCAAGAACGGCAATGCCTCGACGCTCAGTGTCGTGCAGCGGGTGAAGGACATGCTGCCGCGGATCAAGGCCGGGTTGCCCGACGACGTGCACCTCGACCTGATGGGCGACCAGTCGCTGTACGTCCGCGCGACCATCAAGGGCGTGATCCGCGAGGGGATCCTTGCCGCCTGCCTCACGGCGATGATGATCCTCGTGTTCCTCGGAAGCTGGCGGTCGACGATCATCGTCGCGATCTCCATCCCGCTCAGCGTACTCGCGTCCATCATTCTGCTGTGGGCGACCGGCCAGACGCTGAACGTGATGACCCTCGGGGGCCTGGCGCTCGCCGTGGGCATCCTGGTAGACGACGCCACGGTCTCGATCGAGAGCATCCACCGGAACCTCGAGCACGGCGCACCGCTGCGAACCGCCATCATCGAGGGATCGCGCCAGATCGCGGTGCCCGCGTTCGTGTCCACGCTGTCGATCTGCATCGTGTTCCTGCCGATCTTCGCCCTGTCCGGACCGGCGGCGGCGCTGTTTCGTCCCCTCGCGCTCGCGGTGATCTTCGCCATGGTCGCCTCGTATTTCCTCTCGCGCACCCTCGTGCCGACGATGGTGGACTACATGCTGCCGGGCGAGCTGGCGGCGCATGCGCGGCCAGGCACGGGGAGCTTCCGTCGCCTCGTGGCCGCGTTCGACCGGGGCTTCGAGCGCTTCCGCGCCGGTTATCACTCGCTGCTCGCGGCCGCGATGGTGCATCGCCGCGCCGTGCTGAGCGCCGCAGCGGTCTTCGTCCTCGGCTCGCTCCTGCTGGTGCCGATGATCGGCGAGGATTTCTTTCCCCGGGTGGACGGCGGGGAGTTCCAGCTCCACGTCCGCGCGCCGACGGGCACGCGCATCGAGGAGACGGAGGTCCTCTTCTCCAAGGTGGAACGCACCATTCGCCGCGTCATCCCGCCGCGCGACCTCGGGCTCGTGCTCGACAACATCGGCTTGCCGATCAGTGGCGTGCAGCTGGCCGTGGGGAGCAATGCGAGCGTGGGACCGGCGGACGGCGACATGCTCGTGCAACTGACCAGCGACCACCAGGGATCGACCTGGGACTACGTGCGCGCGCTGAGACGTGAGCTGCCGAAGGAGTATCCCGGCATCACCTTCTTCTTCCAGCCGGCGGACATCGTGAGCCAGGTGCTGAACCTTGGCATGCCCGCGCCGATCGACGTGCAGATAGCGGGGAAGAACACGACGGCGAACTATGCGCTCGCCCGCAAGCTCTCGGCGGAGATCGCGCGCATTCCCGGTGCCGCCGACGTGCGCGTGCAGCAGGTGATGGATGCGCCGGAGCTGCGCTTCGACGTGAACCGCATGAAGACCCAGTCGCTCGGCCTCACGGAGCGCGACGTCTCGAGCGACCTGCTCATCTCGCTCAGCTCGAGCGGCCAGACGGCGCCCAACTTCTGGACCGATCCGGTGAATGGCGTCCAGTACAACGTCAGCGTGATGACGCCGCAGTACAAGATGGCGACGATGGAGCAGCTGCAGAGCACTCCGATCGGCGGGGACGGAGGGGCGCAGCTGCAGACCTTCGGCAACCTGTCCGGCGTCAGCCGTGGCGTCGCTCCGGCGGTGGTGAACCACTACAACATCCAGCCGGTGTTCGACGTGTATGCCAGCGCCGACCGCCGCGACCTCGGTGGCGTCGCTGGCGCGATCGATCAGGTCATTGCGCGCGAGCACGACCACCTTCCGAAGGGAACGGAGGTCGTGATGCGCGGCCAGGTGCAGAGCATGCGCTCCTCCTTCACCGGGCTGGGGCTGGGAATCGTGTTCGCCATCCTCCTCGTGTACATCATCCTCGTCGTGAACTTCCAGAGCTGGCTCGATCCGCTGATCATCATCATGGCGCTTCCTGGCGCCCTCGCGGGGATCATCTGGATGCTCTTCGTGACGCACACCACTTTCACCGTGCCGTCACTGATGGGGGCCATCATGGCCATGGGCGTGGCGACGGCGAACAGCGTGCTGCTCGTCAACTTCGCCGATGACCGGCGCCGCGCCGGGCATTCCGCCGTGGCCTCGGCAATCGATGCGGGCTACGCGCGCCTGCGGCCCGTCTGCATGACGGCAATGGCGATGGTCATCGGCATGCTGCCGATGGCGCTCGGGCTGGGCGAGGGTGGCGAGCAGAATGCCCCGCTCGGTCGCGCCGTGATCGGCGGTCTCGTCCTCGCGACCTTCTTCACGCTGATCATCGTCCCACTCATCTACGGCATCCTCCGAGCGGGCAGCGTGCATCACGCCCCGGAGGAACGCCTCGGCTCGCTCGCCGCATGACGGCAGCCGCGCATCTCCTGTCCCTTCTTCACCCGATGACCGGGTTTCGGCCGCTTTCATGAACGCCAACGAGCACCCCGACCGCGACGAGCGACTCGTCGACCCCGCGCCGCGTGACGAAGGGTCAGCGCCACCCGTGCAGCCACTGCCGACCCGCCGACTGGTGACGTTCGGGCTCGGCATCCTGGGCGTCCTCGTCCTGCTGATGGTCGTGACGATCGTGCCGCGCCGCAACGTGCAGCACGAGCTGCTCGCCGACGTCGCGCAGCGGGACAGCGCGCCGCTGGTGGAGGTGACGAGGGTGATGCGCGCTCCTGCCGGCAGCGAGCTCACGCTCCCGGGCACGATCCAGGCGCTGCACGAAGGCGCCATCTACGCTCGCGTGTCGGGTTATGTCACGCGCTGGCGAGCCGACATCGGCAGTGTCGTCCACGCCGGTGACGAGATGGCCGAGATCGACGCGCCGGAACTGGAGCAGTCGGTCCAGCAGGCACGCGCGCAGCTCGCGCAGACGCGCGCTGCACTGGGGCTGGCGCGCGCCGACCTGGAGCGGTGGAAGCAGCTCGCCACCGACAGTGCCGTGACGAGCCAGGAGCTCGACCAGAAGCGCGCGGCCTACGAGGCTGCCGTGGCGAACACCAGTGCCGCGGAAGCGAACGTGCGGCGCCTGGAGCAGACGCGTCGGTACACGCGCGTCACGGCGCCGTTCACCGGAGTCGTCACGGCGCGGAACGTGGACATTGGCTCCTTCATCACGGCCGGCGGCGCCACCAGCGCCTTGCTCGGACAGGGCGGGGGCGGGGGCAGCCTCTTTCGCCTGGCTCAGACGGACACGATGCGCACGTACGTGACGGTACCGGAAGTGTACGCGACGTCCATCGCCCCGGGGTTGCAGGCGACAGTGGACGTGCAGGGGATCCCCGGGCGGCAGTTCACCGGCCGTGTGACGCGAACGTCCCGCTCGCTGGACCCGGCCTCACGCACGTTGCTCACGGAGATCGACATCGCGAACCGTGACTTCGCGCTGCTGCCGGGGATGTACGCCGAGGCGCGGCTGAGCTTTCCGCGTGTCACGCCACCCCTGCTGATTCCCGCGTCCGCCCTCGTGCTGCGCGGCGCGGGCCCGCAGGTGATGGTGCTGGATCCGACGCCGGGCCGGGGAAGTGCCATCGTGCACCTCCGTCCGGTGACAGTCGGACGCGACTACGGGTCGACCGTCGAGATCGCATCGGGGCTGAAGGACGGGGAGACCGTGGTGCTGACGCCGAACGCCGACATCGCCGACGGATCGGCGGTTCGGGTGGCGCCGAGCCGCGCACCGGCCCGGCGCGCCAGCAGTCGCTAGCCACCGTCCGGCGAGGTCCCGGCCACCCAGCGAATTGCGTATGCATCGCGTATTGTGACAGGCGCGCCTGCTTTGGCGCGCTCCACTTGTCGAGGAACGGATCCAGGCACACGTGATTACGCTTTTCGCGCCAGCCTACTTCGCGAGGCGGGGCTCCGGCAGGTCTCGGAGATCCCGCCCGCTGCACTTTGGCCGGCTGTTGCCGGCGCTCGTCGCGTTGATCAGCGCGTCCTGCACCCATGCTCCGCTTCCGCGTATCGACGGCGCTCCGGCGTCTCCGCCGTCCGCCAGCGAGCCGTGGCGCGTACCTCGCAACGCCGTTCCGCCCGAGCCGGCGCATCCAGCAGTGGCGACGCTGCCGGCGGATCTCGCGCCACGCGGTGACTCGCTGACGCTGGGCGACGTGGTCGACATCGCCCTGCGCAACAACCCGCAGACGCAGCTGTCGTGGGCACAGGCGCGGGCTGGAGCAGCGGCGTACGGCGCCGCCACCGCCGCGCGATTCCCGACGGTGGACGCGTCGGCCAACGCGTCATACTCCCAGACCAGCATCGGACAGACCCTCGGAGGGACGGGCACGCGCCGGGTGATCACACCGGCAGTCACGCTGTCGTACCTGCTGTTCGACTTCGGCGGTCGAAGCGGCAGCATCGAGGCAGCCAGGTCGGCTGCCGTGGCGCTGGACCTGACCCACAACGCCACCCTGCAGAACGTCGCGCTCCAGACGGAGGCGGCCTACTTCAACTACCAGGCGTATCGCGGTCTCGTGGCAGCGGCCCGGCTCAGCGTGGCCGAGGCCGATACCAACGTCGCCTCCGCGGAGCAGCGCAATCGCGCCGGCGTGGCGACGATCGCCGACGTCCTCCAGGCGCAGACACTCCGCGCGCAGGCGCAGCTCGATCTCGAGACGGCCGAGGGCAACATGCAGATCGCGCGTGGTGCGCTGGCCACCGCGATGGGGCTGCCGGCGAGCACCCGTTATGACCTCGCCGCCGTGAACGATTCCGTTCCGGTGGCGCTCGCCGCGGCGGATGTGGACACGCTGATCAACCGGGCACTCGTCAACCGGCCCGATCTCGCCGCGGCGCGCGTGCAGATCGAGCAGGCGCAGGCGGAAGTGCGCGTCGCGCGCTCGGCGGAACTCCCGTCGCTCACGCTCGGTTCCTCATTCGCGCATCCCTACTCGAGCCAGCGCAACGCGACGGGGTACAACTACAGCCTCAACCTTGGTGTCGCCGTCCCGATCTTCAACCTCGCGCGGCCGTACAACGTCATGGCCGCTCGTGCGCAGGTGGATGCGTCGTCGGCGCGCGCGGATCTCCTGCGGACCGAGGTGGCGCAGCAGGTGTACGCCTCGTACTACACGCTCCAGACGGCCACCCAGCGCGTGCGCACGGCGGACGTGCTGCTCGCGAGCGCCTCGCGCTCGGAGGTGGCGGCGCGGGAGCGGTATCGCGCGGGAGTCGGGACGATCCTCGATCTCGTGACGGCGCAGGCGGCACTGGCCAGTGCGCGTGCGCAACAGACGCAATCCCGCTGGATCTGGTCCGCGTCGCTGGCGCAGCTCGCGCATGACGTCGGCGTGATCGG
>DASTGQ010000414.1:0-7346 GCA_035718985.1 Gemmatimonadaceae bacterium | reverse complement strand
GAATGGATACCCGATCGCGGCCGTCGTCGGCCGTGAGCCCATCATGGCTGCGGCGCGTGAGACGTGGATCTCGTCCACGCTCGCCAGCGAGAGTACCGCGTTGGCCGCTGCCCTCGCCGTCCTCGACTGGCACGACCGGGCGGACATCTGTGCAACGCTCGCCGAAACGGGGCGCGAGATGCGCGCGGCCGTGGACCGGGCCATCATGGCGAGCGGCATCGGAGGCGTGACGACCCAGGGGATCGATCCGATGTGGCTCATGCGCTGGGACGATCCGGCGATGGAATCGCGCTTCCTGCTTCGCGCGCTCGACGAGGGCGTCCTGTTCAAGCGCGGCGCGTACAACTTCGCTGCCATCGCTCACGACGAGGACGCGCTGCAGGAGATCGAGTCCGCCGCGAGTGCGGCCTTCGTCGCGCTGGTGGAGGAGAACGCGGAGTGAGTTCCACCGTCCCGCTCGGCGGCGACGGTCCGCTGGTGGACGTGCACGCGCACTTCTACCACGCCGACGCCGGCCGCTCCGACTGGCGTCGTGTGAACGACGCCCGCTTCCGTGCCGGCGACGCGATGGGCGTGGTGTATCACGTGGCGAGCGTGCTCGGAAGCTATGGGCACCGCTCCCCCACGTATTTTCCGTCGCCGGAGGACGTGACGCGCGGCAACGATGCCATGGCGGACATCGCGCAGGAGAACCCGCATCGCGTGCGCTGGTACGTCACGGTCAACCCCAACCACACGGCCCACGCACTCGCGGAGATCGAGCGCGGCAGGGCGCGCGGGGCGGTGGGAATCAAGTTGCTCGCCAGTCGTCGGGCGGATGATCCCTTGCTCGATCCGGTGTGCGATGCGGCTGCCGTCTATGGCTTTCCCGTGCTGCATCACATCTGGCAGCACCGGACGCGCGAGTGGCCGAACCAGGAGATCTCCGACGGGCGCGACCTCGGTCGCCTCGCGGAACGACATCCTCGCGTGGCGTTCCTCCTCGCGCACCTCGGCGGCGGTGGTGACTGGTCGCACACGCTCGCCGCGGTGCGCGACATACCGAACGTCTATCCGGATCTCTCTGGAAGCGGCGTCGATCGCGGCATGCTGGACGCCGCCATCGCCGTGCTCGGCACACGGCGACTGCTGTGGGCCTGCGACCTCACGATGGAAACCGGCCTCGCCAAGCTGCGCGCCCTCGAGGTGATCGGGCTCTCACGCGACGAGCTCGCCGACATCCGGTGGCAGAATGCGGCTCGACTCTTCGGGCCCGACGTCTTTCCCCGGTGTGGTGGCATCGCCTCGCCCGCCGCATGAACGACACCCCATGATCGATTGCGCCGCCTACATCGGGCCGTATCCGTTTCGCGAGCTGCCGCATCCCGAGCCCGCCGTGCTCGTTCGCGTCCTCGCGCGTGAAGGGCTGAGTGGAGCGTGGGTCGGGTATCTGCCAGCGCCGTGGCAGCGCGATCCGGCGCCGGGCAACCAGTCGCTGCTGGCGGCGCTCGCACCACATGCTGAGCTCCGCGCCGCGCCCGTGGTGCGGCCCGACTGGCCGCACTGGGAGCGGAGCCTGCGCGAGCTCGTGGAGCAGGGGGCCGCAGCGATTCGTGCGTATCCGATGCACTGGGGAATGGGGGCGCACGATCCGCACATGCGTGCGCTCGCGCTCGCCTGTGGAGAGATCGGCATCCCGCTGCTGCTCACGGTCCGATTCGAGGACCTGCGGCAGCGCACGCCGCTGGATGCGGCCGGTGATCTCACCGCGGCGCACGTGCGTGCGTTGGCCCGTGCGGGAAGCGCGGTGCAGTTGGTCGTCACGGGAGCTGGTCGAGAGTTCCTCGAGGAGGTCCATTGGGGACTTACCCCCGAGGAGCAACGGCGTGTGCACTGGGACTTCGCGTGGATCTGGGGACCTCCCGAGGACCAGCTGGCGCACCTGATTCGTACGATCGGCGCGGAGCGGTTCGTCTACGGTACGCATTGGCCGCTGCGTCTCACGCAGAACGCGCGGGCGAATCTGGACCTGCTGCCGACCGATCTGCGCGATGCCGGCATCACCGATGCACAGGGGCTCGCGCTGGTCAGGAAAAAACCGACTTGAACTTTACTGGTAGGTGCGGAAGGTTGCGCAGGCTGCCGTCTGATTTGCGCTCCGCTCGCCTTGCGGCAGGATATACCCTCGCACAAACTTGCTGGCTGGTCGGGGCATCGTGACGCAATTCACGAGCGCACCATCCTCCGTTTTTCCCAACACCCCAACGCGATGACGCAGCGAAGGAAGTGGGCCGCCATCCCCGGACTCTTCATCCTGGCGGTCGGTGCGGTCGTCTTGTCCGCGTACAGCGGCGCTTCATCCTCGCAGGGCCGTGGGCCCGTCCAGCCGATCAACTTCCCCCACCCGCGCCATGCCGGCGCCGTGAAGGACGGGGGGCTCGGCCTCAACTGCCTCTACTGCCACAACGCGGCCAACAAGTCGTCGGACGTCGGCATGCCCGCCGTCAGCACTTGTATGGGCTGCCATACGATCATCGCGGGGCAGGCGGATTCCTCCAAGCGCGAGATCGCCAAGCTCGTGAAGTACGCGAGCGAGAACAAGCCGGTACCGTGGGAGCGCATCCACAAGGTGCCGGAGTACGTGCACTTCCCGCACGTGCGGCACATCAACGCCGGCGTGACCTGCCAGACCTGCCACGGACAAGTGCAGAAGATGCAGCGCGTCTACCAGTACTCGTCGCTCAACATGGGCTGGTGCATCAACTGTCACGTCAACGGCTACGACCCCAAGGAAGGACAGAAGGCGGCGGGCTACGACAACGTGCCGCCAGCGAACTACTCCGGCGGCGTGCCCTATGGAACGCCGGGCAGCAACGCCGGCCTTCCCGTCCGCGCCAGTTCCTTCACGCCGCCCGGCATGGGCCTCCCGCGGGACACCGCCGCGGCCACCGCGGGCGCCACGCCGTCCGCCCAGCGTCGCCGCGCGCGTTACGACTGCGCCTCCTGTCACTACTAGCCCGTCCGAGGATAGCCGCCACATGAGCAACGACACGGGGTCGCCGGGCGTCAAGCGACGCGACTTCCTCAAGGTTCTCGGCGCCGCCGGCGCCACCGCCGGGGCGGTGGGCTGCAGCTCCGAGAAGGTTGGCAAGCTGATTCCGTATCTCGTCAGTCCCGACGAGACGGTGCCAGGCGTCTCCACCTATTACGCCACCACGTGCCGCGAATGCTCCGCTGGCTGCGGACTGATCGCGGAGACGCGTGACGGGCGCACGATCAAGCTCGAGGGCAACCCCGAGCATCCGCTGAATCGCGGCGCACTCTGCGCGCGAGGCCAGTCGGCGCTGCAGGGGCTCTACAACCCCGATCGCTTGCGCGGCCCGATGGTGAAGGAGAACGGCGCCTGGAAGGCCATCGAGTGGGATGCCGCGCTCTCGCTGCTGAGCCAGAAGCTCGCGGGCGCGCGCGGCACCGCGGCCAACGCCGTCTTCATCAATCAGCACGAGTCGGGCAGCTTTCCCGCCTTCCTCGACGCGTGGCTTGCCGGCTACGGCATGCGCCCGCACCTCAGCGTCGACTTCGAGGCGGACAGTGCGGCCATCGAGGCCAACCGGCGCAGCTACGGCGTCGCCTGGCCGCGGCTGTCGTTCGCCGACGCAAAGCTGATCGTCTCGTTCGGCGCCGACTTCCTCGAGACGTGGGGCCTCTCGGTCCCGCAGCAGCTCGACTTCGCCGACGCGCGCGCCAAGCTCGCCGGCGCGCCGCGATTCGTCTACATCGGCCCGCGCCGCTCGCTCACGGGGCTGAACGCCGACCAGTGGATCGCGTGCAAGCCGGGCAGCGAGCTCGCCATCGCCAACGCGCTCGCGGGCAAGACCTCGATCGCCGACGCCGCGCAGCAGAGCGGTGTCGCCGAGACGACGCTGCAGCGCCTCCAGCAGGAGATGGCGCAGGCCAGGCCCGTGATGGCGCTCGCCGGCACGCGCGGCCCCAACGCGCTCGATGTCGCGCTCGCCGTCGCCGCGCTCAACCAGGCGAACGGCGCGGTCGGCACCACGATCCGGCCCGCCGAGCCCGTGACGGGCTTCGAGGGCATCTCGCGCTTCGGCGAGCTCGCTGCTGCCGTCGAGCGCATGCGTGCCGGCCAGGTGCCCGTGGCCTTCGTGCGCGGCGCCAATCCGGCGTATGCGCTGCCGGCCAGCGCGCGCTTTGCCGACGCGTTCGGGAAGGTCCCGTTCAAGGTCAGCTTCTCGCTCTATCCGGACGAGACGACCGAGCTCTGCGACCTCGTGCTCCCGGACCTGCACTCGCTGGAATCGTGGGGCGATGCCGAGGTGGGACGCGGCATGGTCTCCCTGCAGCAGCCGGCGATGGATCCGGTATTTGCCGGCACGCGCGCCACGGCGGACGTGCTGATGCAGGTGGCGCTGAAGGAGCCGGCCAACGCCGCTCGCTACCCGCAGAAGGATTATCGCTCGTGGCTCATCCAGCGCTTCCCAGGCGGGATGAGCGCCTTCACCAGCGCGCTCGTGAAGGGTGTGGGCCCGGGCGCCGTTGCGCCTCGCACCGCGCCAGCCGGAGCACCGGCCACGCTCGCTGCCGCCTCGCCCATCGACAGCACCAAGGGCGACTTCTACCTCGTCGTCTATCCCTCGCCGGTGCTCGGTGACGGTCGCGGTGCGAACAAGCCGTGGCTGCAGGAACTGCCCGATCCGGTGAGCAAGGTGCTCTGGAGCTCGTGGGTCGAGCTGCATCCGGAGACGGCGTACCGCCTCGGCATCGACCGAGGTGACATCGTCGAGGTAAGCACGGCGGCCGGCAAGGTACGCGCGCCGGCCTACCTCTATCTCGGCATCCGTCCCGATACGGTGGCGGTCGCGCTGGGGCAGGGGCACTCGTCGGTGGCCAAGCTCGATCAGTTCGAGCCGAAGCACACCGACCCCAAGGTGGTGCAGTGGGGTTACGGTCGCTACGCGCGCAACATCGGCGTGCGTGCACAGGACCTGCTCGGCATCGCTGGTGACGCCGCGGGTGGGCTCGCGCTCGTGAGCACGCGCGCCTCCATCTCCAGGACGGGCGACAGCGAGCCGCTCATTTCCACGGAAGGCTCGGCGCGGCAGCACGGTCGCGGCATCGCGCAGGCGATCCCGCTGTCCGAGCTCGGGCGCTCCCCACGTGGCGACGAGGGCGGAGTCGCCGCCATCGCCGCCGAAGGCGACGCCAAGGCGCCGAAGGAAGGAGCGGAGCACATTCCAGGCGAGCCGCCGACCGCGTTCCTCCCTGGATTGCGCTCCCCCGTCGCTGCGGATGCGCAGGGCGAGCTCGGCTCCCCGACCAGCAAGGATCAGGGGAAGCTCAAGGGCATGTACGCGCCCGACCACTGGTCGGGAATGGCCGAACGCCGCTGGGCGATGACGATCGACCTCGCGCGGTGCACCGGCTGCTCGGCATGTGTCACGGCGTGCTACGCGGAGAACAACATCCCGACCGTCGGCGCACCCTGGCAGAACGCCACGATCTGGGCCGACGCCAAGGCGGGCTTCAACATCGTGCGTGGCCGAGAGATGAACTGGATTCGTCTCGAGCGCTACTTCGAGGGCGCCGACGACGCGAAGTTCACGGAGGACTTCGAGGCGCGCTTCGTCCCGATGCTCTGCCAGCATTGCGGCAACGCGCCCTGCGAGCCGGTGTGCCCCGTGTACGCCACGTACCACGCGCCGGACGGCCTCAACGTGCAGGTCTACAACCGCTGCGTCGGCACGCGCTACTGCAGCAACAACTGTCCGTACAAGGTCCGTTACTTCAACTGGTTCGGCTACGGCGAGCCGGACCGCAAGCAGTACGCGTTCCCGTCGCCGCTCGACTGGCAGCTGAATCCCGACGTCACCGTTCGCACCAAGGGCGTCATGGAGAAGTGCTCGTTCTGCGTGCAGCGCATCCGTGAAGCGGAGACGCGCGTCAAGACGGAAGGGCGCGCGCTGGTGGCCGACGAGTTCACGACGGCCTGCGCGCAGGCCTGTCCGTCGCGCGCCATCACCTTCGGTGACGCGGCCGATCCCAACTGGACCGTCGCCAAGCACGTGGAAGACCGACGCGGCTATCACGTGTTCGACGAGCTCAATACCTACACCGCGGTGGTCTACTTGAAGAAGGTCAACCATCCGGAGCCGGCCGCGCCGGCCAAGGCATAGGGGGCGCGACGATGGCCACTCTGGTGCAACCACGCCCTGGCGACGAGCTGCCTCGCCCGAATGTCCCGTCGGCGAACAACCGCCTGCCGGCCATTGCCGACTACGAGCAGGTCGATCGCGACATCATCGCCACGCTCGGCCCGACGCTCGGGTGGTTTGCCGCACTCGGCGTCGCGATCCTCTGCCTGCTCATCGGCGCGTCTGCCTGGACCTACCAGATCTACGAGGGCCTCGGCGCCGCGGGGTATCACCCGCCGGTGATGTGGGGCGTCTACATCGTCACCTTCGTGTTCTGGGTCGGTATCGGTCACGCCGGCACGCTGATCTCCGCCATTCTCTACCTGTTCCGCGCCGGCTTCCGGACCACGATCTATCGAGTGTCGGAAGCGATGACGGTGTTCGCCGTCATGACGGCGGGCCTGTTCCCGATCCTGCACCTCGGGCGGCCGTGGAAGTTCTTCTACCTGATCCCGTATCCGAACTGGCGGCTCATCTGGCCGAATCCCAAGAGCCCGCTCGTCTGGGACGTCTTCGCCATCCTCACGTACCTCACGGTGTCGGCCACGTTCTTCTACGTGGGCCTGATCCCCGACATCGCGGTGCTGCGAGACCAGGAGACCAACCCGGTCCGCAAGCGGATCTACGCCATGCTCTCGCTCGGCTGGCGCAACTCCGAGCACGAGTGGCGGCACTTCACCCGCGCGTACCTGTTCCTCGCCGCGTTCGCCACGCCGCTCGTGCTGTCGGTGCACTCGGTCGTGTCGTTCGACTTCGCCATGGCACTGACACCGGGCTGGCACACGACCGTGTTCCCGCCCTACTTCGTGGCCGGCGCCATCTTCTCGGGCATCGGGATGGTGTTCACCATTTGCATCCCGCTCCGGAAGGTGTTCCACCTCGAGCACATCATCACCATCAACGACCTCGACGCGGCGGCCAAGCTCTGCCTCTTCACGTCGATGGTCGTCGGGCTGGCCTACCTGTCCGAGTTCCAGGTAGCGTGGATGTCGGGGAACCAGTTCGAGCAGGAGTACTTCTGGAACCGCGTGTTCGGACAGTGGGCGTGGGCCGCGTGGATCATGCTCATCTGCAACTGCGTGCTCCCGCTCTCGCTCTTCTCGCAGAAGCTGCGGCGCAACACCACGTGGCTCTTCATGCTCTCCATCACGATCAACA
>DASTGQ010000413.1:0-8138 GCA_035718985.1 Gemmatimonadaceae bacterium | reverse complement strand
GGCTCGACGGGGCGTCTTCCTGTCCCGACTCACATCGGCTTCTTCTCCGGCCTCGGTGGCTGTGCGATGTACGCTTCGGGCAGGTCGCCGGTGAGCGTCTCGAGCCATGCGCGAATCGCCGCGACCTGCTTGGTGGTCAGCTCGCGGCCGAGCTGATGCCGGCCCATGAGCAGGATCGCCGAGTCGAGCGACGCCACGGATCCGTCGTGAAAGTACGGTCCCGTCTTCGCGACGTTGCGCAGCGAGGCAACCTTGAAGACGTACAGGTCGCTCGCCTTGCCCGTCACGCGAATTCGACCGCTGTCCCGCAGGGCGGGCCACGGCCTCACGAGCCCCAGCTTCTGGAAGCTCTGTCCCCCGACGTAGCTGCCGGCGTGGCAGCCGGCGCAGCCGACGCGCGCGAACGTCGTGAATCCGCGCACCTCTTCCGCCGACAGCGCGCTCGAGTCGCCTTCGAGATACCGGTCCCAGCGCGAAGGCGTGACGAGCCCGCGCTCGAAGGCACCGATCGCGCGTCCGACATTGTCGTAGCTGATCGGCACCCGCTCGGCCGGAAATGCGGCCGTGAAGGCACGGACATACTCGGCTGACCCGCGGAGGTGTGCGAGCACCGCAGTCGAGTCGGGCATGGCCATCTCGACGCTGTTCAGGATCGGACCCTTGGCCTGGTCCTCGACCGTGGGCGAGCGCCCGTCCCAGAACTGCGCGACCTGCCCGGCGGCGTTGTACACCGTGGGTGAGTTTCGGGCGCCGGCGTGCCCGAGATCGCCGAAGCTCACTCGACGACCGTCGGCGCCGTACCCGTTGAGGGGGTGACAGCTTGCGCACGAGACGTCGTGTCCGTTGGAGAGCACCGTCTCGTGGTACAGGCGTCGCCCGAGCGCGATCCGCGCCGGGGTGAGCTCGACGCCGGGCGATGACATCACGGCCGGCAGCGGCGCGAACAGCGCGAGCTCCGGCTTCGTTGGCACAGCATCGAGACTCGTCGCCACCTCGCCCGACACCGAGCCTCGCGTCACCTGGGCCGACTGTGGTCGTGCCGTCTCCTTCTCATTCCGGCATCCCGCGTTCACTGCGAGCGCGCCGAGCGCGATCAGCCACCAGCGATTCCACTTCATGAGTGCGCCCCTGACCGATTCCCGAATCGGACGATGGCGAGGCGTGTGGTCCTGCGATGTCGGGCAGGGGCGGACACGCAGGCCCCGGGCATGGCCGGAGTCGAACGATGTGCCTCAGGCGCTTCTCATCGTTCCGTGAAGCGATGACCAGGGCGCGACTTCCGCGGCTCGCGCGACCACAGCGTGACCTGGACTAGCGATCCCGCAGCTCGGTGCGGGACCGGGCCTGCCAGGCGTTGACCAGGGCGGTCGCGGCCTCTCGAAGGGTCGCCGAACCCCGCGTGGCGGCTTCGGCGGCCTGCCGCGCATGAGCGCGTGCGCGCTCGAGGAGCTCACTCATGGATGGAAGCGCGGCAGGTCGATCGGTTTCGCCCGCTGGGAGCACGATGGCGGCGCCCGACGGCCCGGGCAGCCATACGACCTGGTTGCCCGAAACGGTCATCGGTTCCTCGGCTGCGACACTGCCGGAACTGGCGCGCATGAGCTCCGACGTCGCTAACCGAGCGGTCAGCTCGGCCAGCTCTTCGGCGGGCACGTGTCCGCAGAGGGGGCTGAGGCGCTCCGCCATGGCGCGGGCCAACGCCGTCACGCGATCCGGATGTTTGTCGAGGTGCACGGTGCCATTGGTGAAGGGCCACCGCACAGCGAACGCAACCGACAGGCCATCGGCCTTTGAAGCCGCGCTCGACCCTACAGCTCGCCCCAGTCCTGCTGCTCGTCCCTGGCCTGGAGCTCGGCCATGCGCTCGATGAGCTCCTGGAACAGGTCGTCAGGCATGTCGGGGAAGAGGGGGCGCAGGCGCGGAACCAGACCCGTCATGATCTCATGGAGCCGCTGCTCCCGCAGTCGTTCGAGCGGGTCGTGCGGCTCGCCCGCCCTCATGGGCGATGCGGCATGCAGAAGGGGCCGGTGGAGGCTTGCTGCGCGACGGCCATCCGCGTCACCAGCTTGATCAGCTCTCCCTCCGGCAGGTGCCCGCAGAAGGGCCGCAGCCGATAGGCGATCTCCATCGCGATGGCGCGTATGTGGGGACTGGCGAGAGGATCGTCGCTCTCGCCGTCCATCAGGGGGAGGGTCCTCGCCGGCCCGACGGCGCGGGGGAGGATCACTGCCGGAACCCTCCGAGCCCCTCGCTGGCCAGCCGGTGGTCGGCCAGGCGCTCGGCGGTCTCGATCAGGGCCTCCTCGGAGAGCTCGGGGCCCAGTCGGCGGATCTTCGGAATGAGCTCGGCGACGAGGGCGTTGAAGCGGGCCGTCCGTACTTCGCTCAGGATTTCGCGTGGATCCGTAGCCATCTGTTGCGCCACTCCGGGATGAGGCTTGGGGCTGTGCAAAGCAGACGCGGCAGTCGAGCCTGGGTCACAAAAACCAGCACCGGTCAATAATCCACACCAGAGCGGAAATGACAGCGACCGGGATCACGGAAAAACCGCGTTCCATCTGGCGTTTCCGCCGTTGGGACCCTATTCTGGGGCCGCACGTTCGCGTGCACCCTCCTCCTATCCATCGTCTTCCATGACGCCCAGCGCTTCCGACCTCATCCGCCGCCTTCGGGCGCCCGCCTACCTGATCATGGCGGTCACGTCGATCCTGCCCCTGATCGACCTCCTGATGGCCATCTCGCCGATGCACTTCGGCACGGTGATGTGGCGCTTCGGGGCGGTGGGGCTCATCTCGAGCGCCATCGGGGCGCCGCTACTCGTCCTGGTGCTGATCTACGCGCTGGCCCTCCTGAGCGGGGACCGGAAGGTGGTCATCACGGTCGGGATCATCGCGGCCATCATCGCCGTGCTGATGATCGGCGGCGCCGGCTCCTTCGCGCTGGATGCGCTCCAGATGAAGAGCCGGGTGAATCCCGTCGCGCTGGACAAGTTCAAGGGCGCCTCGGCACTCGCGCTCGTGAAGCTGCTCGTGATGGGCGTGTCGGCCATCGTGCTGGCGGTCAGTGCGTTCCGGTCGGCAAAGCTGATGAAGCGCGACACGGTCCGCGTGACTCGCCCCAGCGCCGGCCTGGTGGTGGGTCAGGCGTCCGCGCCGAAGCCGGCGCTCTCCGAGCGGGCCGACGTCACGACCTGAGCTCCATTAGTCGGGCGGTGCCGCGGCGGGAGGCCGCGGCACCTGCCTTGCGAAAGCTCGGCCCGCCATGGCCTCCCGATTTTCCGCACAGGACGTCCCCCCTGTTCCCTCGCTCGCCGACGCCGACGCGTTGCGTTCGCGCTTCGCCGAGCTCGAGGAGAAGTCGAAGGCGCGCGCCATCGCGATCGCGCTCGACGACCTGGAGACAGGATCGCAGTTCCAGTATCACGCCGACCGCTGGTTTCACGCGGCGAGCACGATCAAGATCGCCATCCTGATCGGGGTCTACGGCGCGATCCATCGCGGCGACCTGCTGCCGCAGTCGCGCGTGCACGTGCGCAACCGGTTCCTCAGCGCGTACGACGGCTCACCCTATCGAGTCAGCGTGGACCGGGACGCCAACTCGGAAGTGCATCGCGAGATCGGGCGCACCCTGCGTGTCTCGGAGCTCGCCGAGCACATGATCGCGTCGAGCAGCAACCTCGCGACGAACCTCCTGCTGGACCTCATCGGGCTCGACGTCCTGCAGCGGACGCTGGACGGCTTCGGGATCACGGGCGTGGACCTGCGGCGCGGCGTGGAGGACGAGCTGGCGTTCGAGCACGGCATCAGCAACCGCGTCACGGCCAACGGCCTCGTGGCGATGCTGCGCCTGATCGGGGAGGGACGCGCCTTCAGCCCGGAGCTCTCCGAGCAGATGCTGCACGTGCTGCACGCGCAGCAGTTCCGCAGCGGCATCCCTGCAGGGCTGCCGCCCGAGGCGAAGGTGGCGCACAAGACGGGGGACATCTCCACGATCGCGCACGATGCTGGCTTGATCTACCTGCCCGGTCGCAAGCCGTACGCACTGGCCGTGCTGACGGAATGGGAGCCTTCCACGCAGGGACGCGCGGCGACGATCGCGGCGGCCTCGTACCTGGCATACGCGGCGCTGCTCGGAGGGCGCGACTGATGGGCGACGACAGCCCGCATTTCCCCCTTCGCCTGGTGGACGGACGCCGGCTGGAGCGCCGCTATCGCGACGTGCTCATGCCGGGCGGCATCCTGTGCGACCATCGCGGCCAGGCGCGCGTGCTGCCCCGCTACTTCTACGAAGTGGAGTCGTGGCAGCAGGCGCGGGACACCTACCTCGCGCCGCACTTCACGGTGTCCGAGTTCATCCACACGGACGTGCGCGAGGCGCCGCCGTTGCGCGTCTTCCCGCGCTACATCCCCTGCGCCACGGCGCTGCTGGCGGTGGCGCTGGAGCAGTTTCGTGAAGCGGTGGGGAACTACGTCTACATCGGCGCCAACGGCGGCTATTGCTCGCCCCGCCACGCCGGAACGGGAGGTGCATCACCGCACTGCTGGGGCACCGCCGCGAATATCTACCGGATCGGCGACACCTGGCTGGACACGCACGAGTCCATCGCGCGGTATGCACAGATCGCGCGTGAGCTGTTGCCGACGGTATGGACGCGGCCGCTGGGCCCGGAGACGGCCAAGACCGACGACCATCTCCACCTGGATCTCGGCTACGTGATCTCGGTGCCGAGGGAGGCTCCCGGCGAGACCTACAACGTCAAGCTCGCTGGCGACCCGTTGTGAACGTGACGCGGGCCACCGCGTCACTGACGAACATATGAGGGTGTTGTGGCAATGATCGAGCGGGCGAAGCGGGCGCGAAGGGACGAGCAGATCCAGCGGGTGGCACGAGGCGGCGCTGAACGCCGCGCGTTGCCCGCGATCGGCATGGAGGCCGAGTTCTCCACCGTGGTGGACAACGAGCTCCAGCGCCCGGAAGACGTGTTCGGCTCGCCGCGCCGCTTCATCCGGGGCCCGCTCGTGCATCGCACGGGGCGCTCGTACCACCTGCCGACCGGCGGCGCGATCTACTTCGACACGGGCGTGATGGAGATCGCCACGCCGATGATCGAGATCGAGCGTGGCTGCGGCGCGCGCGCGACGCGCGCCCTCTGGGAAAGTCTCGGCTTCCTGCGTGGCGAGCTGGATGAGTGGGAGCGCGAGACGGGGCGCGAGGTGCGGCTCGTCGGGTTCAGCACGCACTACAACGTCTCGTTCGACGTGCCGGTATCGGAGCGCGCCAATGGGCGCAGCGCCGAGCGACTGGCATATCTGCTCACGTACGTGCTGGCGGCGCCGGTGATGCTGCTCGCCGCCAACCGCCGGTCGACCGGCGTCGGCGTGCGTCCGCGTGGCAACCGCGTCGAGGTGACGGCCGACTTCACGCCCGACGCGGCACTCATGGCGGCGACCGCGACGCTCATCGTCGGCATCGTGCGCGAGGTGATGTCGTGGCCGCGCTACGACCTCCGCCAGCTCGCCACGCACGACATCCCCGTGGTCCAGGGCTTCGCGCCGGTGCCCCACAGCTCGCGCAAGGGGTGGGTGGCGAAGCACAGCTGCTACCCGCGGAACCCGTTCACGGCGGACGTGGACGGCGACCGCTTCACCTCACTCGGCGGCGAGCACCTGTCGGTGCGCGACATGGCCGGCCGGACGACGCGACAGTTCTGGTCGTCCATCGTCGCCGTGGGCGACCCGCTCTCGCTCCGGCTCATCGCGGCGGTGATGCGTGGCCGCGCGCCGTCGCTGCTGGAGCTGGAGGACCGGCCGGCGGCGTACGACGACGTCGGTCGCCTGTGCACGTGGAACAACCTCTTCCCCGTGACGCTGCTTCCGCGCTCACGCTACGAGCGCGTGCTGAGCAATGCCATCACCGGACGGCGCGTGCGCTTCGCCGGTGCGTGGCACCGCCCGGTGGGGATGCGTGGCTGGACGCACGTGGTCTTCCGGCGCGAGCGCGACGGCCGACGGGCCGTGCGCTCGCTGGACGACCTGCTCACGCACCTCGATGCGTGGGATCGCGGCGCCGAACGGAGGTCGACGGATCGGCGTACGCTCAACGCGCCGCACGAGCTCGAGCGACGGAGGCTGGAGCGACGCGCGGCCGATCAGGCGGTACCGATGGAGCAGCCGGAGCCGCGTGATGTCCCGGAAGCGCCAGCCGCTCCGGAACCCCAGCCCTCAGCCAGCACACCGGGCGACGTGGAAGTGACCGCGAGGCGGGTTGCGGGAGTTGCCGACGTGTCCGCTTCCGCCGGTGCGCGCGCGGCGGCCCGCGCTCGCACGGATGCGCCGCTCATCATCGTGTCGCGGACCAGCTGACGAAGCGTCGGGAGCGTGGCTCGCGCGAGAGTCACGCGCTCGGCACGGCGATTGAATCGTTCAGCGGAGAGCTCGCCGAGACGCGGCGAGCCACTCCCTCGCGCGAGGATTCATGCCGGAACTCCTGCCTCACCGGGACGCCACACCCGATGCGCCGCGCTATGTAGCGCCCGAAGTCTCCTACATGCTGGACTACATCGTCAACGTCTGCTTCGTCGGCGCGGCAGGCGCCGGCGATCGCGAGTGGACGCTCGTGGACGCGGGACTTCCGGGCTCGGCGGACAAGATCCGGCGCGCCGCGGCACGGCTCTTCGGGGCCGACTCGCGGCCGGCGGCGATCGTGCTCACGCATGGGCACTTCGATCACGTGGGATCGCTGCGGACACTCGTGCGGGAGTGGGACGTGCCCGTGTACGCGCACGAGCTGGAGCTGCCCTACCTGACGGGCCGCTCCTCGTATCCGCCGCCGGAGCCGCTCGTGGGCGGCGGCGCGCTGGCGGCAATGTCGTTCCTCTACCCCACGGGCCCGATCGATCTCGGATCGTCGGTGCGCGCTCTTCCTGCCGACGGCAGCGTGCCGGGCATGCCCGGCTGGCGCTGGATCCCGACGCCGGGACATTCGCCCGGACACGTGTCGCTCGTGCGCGACGTGGATCGCACGCTCATCGCCGGTGACGCGTTCACGACGACGAAGCAGGAGTCGCTGGGCGCCGTGTTCGCGCAACGGCAGGAGATGCACGGGCCGCCGATGTACTTCACCCCGGACTGGGGCGCGGCGCGCACGTCGCTGCGTCACCTCGCCGACTACGCACCGACGGCGGCGATCACCGGACATGGACCGCCGATGCGGTCGGCACGCCTGCAGAGCGAGCTGCGTCGCCTCGCGTCGCATTTCGACGAGTGGGCGCGACCCGCGCACGGACGATATCACGATCGTGCCGCGATCACGGACGCCAGCGGCGTCGTGGACGTGCCTCCACCCGTGGTGAGCGGCAGGACGCTGCTGGTCGCGGGCGCGGTGGTGGGCACGGCCATCGGCCTCGCCTACGCGGCGCGACGGCGATACGCGTCGAACGACGGAGCACCGGAGGTTGCCGGCGCGCGGGACGAGCGCGTGCGGACCATCGCCGTCTCCGACGAGCTGGCGCTCGAGCGCAGCTCCGAGCTCTCGGCGCTCGATGGCGGTTACGACGCCACGGCCGCCGCGCTGCCGTCGTCGATCGATCTTCGCTGAACGATCCCGGGACACTCCGCACCTTTTCTTCGAGGGACGATTCATGGCAGCAACGACATCGGCACCGCAGCGCGTGCGGAATTCGCACACCGGACCACGGCACAGCGGCCTGGCGCACCGGACGCACGGAATGGAGTCGACACACAACGTGGCCAAGCCGGAGCGCATCGGCTCCGTGGTGCTCGGTGCGGCACTCATCGCGTACGGGTTGAAGCGTCGCGATCCACGCGGGCTCGTCGCCGCCTTCGTCGGCGGAGCCTTCGTGCAGCGCGGCGCCACGGGGCACTGCCCGGTCTACAGTGCGCTCGGCGTGAGCACGGGTGACGCCGACGCCGTGCTGTCGGGGCATCGCACCGACGTGACGGGGCGCGCCGCCACGGTGAATGCGCGCAAGGCGGTGAAGGTGGAGCGCGCGGTCACCGTCTCGCGTTCGCGGCACGAGCTCTATGCGTTCTGGCGGGACTTCACCAACCTGCCGCAGTTCATGGAGCACCTCGAGTCGGTGCGGGTGGATTCGCCGACGCACTCGCACTGGATGGCGAA
>DASTGQ010000412.1:0-5698 GCA_035718985.1 Gemmatimonadaceae bacterium | reverse complement strand
CGAACTGGCGAATCGCTTCGGGTTTTCCCAATGTATCCGCGCCGCCCTCTCGACTCCGAGCGTTGCCATCCCCCACGATCGGCCTCGCCTTCGAAGTGACTGTCCGCATAGAATATTTCGCGGCCGGCCACCTGAAGTGATACTGCAGTCGAGAAGCGCCTGCTGGGCACGATTGCCGTCGGTTCACCAGACCCCGGCAGGACTCAATCATTGCTGAGACACCGTCGCCGCCGATCATCGCACCAGGATCCTTCATGACAGTAGCCGAGTTCCGACGCCTGGCGCTCTCGCTTCCCGAAACGACCGAAGGCGCGCACCACGGTTACACCGACTTCCGCGTGGCAGGCCGGATCTTTGCCTCGCTCGGCTACCCGACCAACGAGTTCGCCGTCGTGAACCTCACGCCACAGGACCAGGACTTCCTGTTGCGCGCGCATGCGGACGTGCTCGCCCCGGTTCCGAACAAGTGGGGCGCGTCGGGAAGCACGACGGTCCGGTTGGCGAAGGCCCGGCGATCGTCCGTCGTGGAGGCGCTCGAGGCGGCATGGCGGCGACGCGCGCCGAAGCGACTCGTCGCGAGCCTTGAGAATGCCAACCCGGGTGCCAACACATGAAAGGATGGCAAAGCCTGATCGCGTGGATTCTGCTGAGCCTCGCCACCGGCGCCGCCGGTGCGCTCGCCACGCGAAACGCGCGCGAGTTCTACTCGGGGCTGGCGAAGCCAACATGGGCGCCGCCGGGCTGGCTCTTCGGCCCGGTGTGGACGACGCTCTACGTGCTGATGGGCATCGCCGCGTGGCTCGTCTGGCGCAAAGGAGGCTGGTCGGGCGCCTCCGGTGCGCTGACGTTGTTCGTCGCGCAGCTCGCGTGCAACGCGTTGTGGAGCTGGATCTTCTTCGCCTGGCGCCGCGGCGCGCTCGCGTTCGCCGAGATCATCGTGCTGCTCGTGCTCATCGTCGCGACGATGGCCGCCTTCGCGCGCGTGCATCGGGTCGCGGCACTGCTGCTCGTTCCATACCTTGGCTGGGTGCTGTTCGCCTCGGCACTCACGCTCTCGGTGTGGCGGGCGAACCTCGATCAGCTAGGATGACATCCCACCGGAGACGAGCACGCGATGCCCACCCCACCGAAGAACCGAATCTGCCTCTGGTTCAACCGCGACGCCGAGGATGCAGCGCGATTCTATGCGGCAACCTTTCCCGATTCGTCCGTGCAGGCCGTCCACCGCGCGCCGGGTGACTACCCGGATGGGAAGCTGGGCGATGCGCTGGTCGTCGACTTCACCGTGATCGGGATCCCGTGCATGGGGCTCAATGGCGGCCCGCATTTCCAGCAGACGGAGGCGTTCTCCTTTCAGGTGGCGACGGAGGACCAGGCAGAGACGGACCGCTACTGGAACGCCATCGTCGGCAATGGCGGAAAGACGAGCGACTGTGGCTGGTGCAAGGACAAGTGGGGGGTGTCGTGGCAGATCACGCCCGTTGCACTCACGCAGGCCATCACCGACCCCGACCCCGCCGCCGCGAAGCGCGCCTTCGACGCGATGATGACGATGCAGAAGATCGACATCGCGAAGATCGAGGCGGCGCGCCGCGGCTGACGCCTGCGCCGTAGGCGCTACGAGCAGTCCGGAGACGCGGCGCCCTTCACCGAGGGGCGCCGCGCTGCGCGTGCGTGCGTGGAGTAGACCTCCCACTCCTGAAGCGCCACGGCGGCGTAGCTCGTGCCGTCGGTGGACGCATCGAACACGGCGCGGAGACAGCGCGTCGTCACCGGCGTGAACGCCACGCGGTTGTCGGCGTTCAGGACGCTCGTGTACGGCGACGTCGCGTTGACGGGCTGCCACGTCGAGCCGTCCCGATACTCGAGGTGCCACGCCTTCGGTGGCGCGACACCGACGCCGGAGCCGGCGGGATGATCGCCCCAGAAGTGCAGGCTGGCGCCGGTGAGTGTCTCCGGCTGGTCCCACTGATAGAGGATCCACTGCTGCGGCGGATTGTTGCGCGACCAGGTGGCCCACATGTCCGGCGGCAGCGGCGACGGATGCACCTTGCCGTCGTTCACGGCGCGCAGCCAGTACTGCACGGGCACCGGCGCGTTGGACGCGGTGATGCGTGCCCACGACGCGATGTTCGCGATGGGCGTCGTGTCAGGCAGCACCCCGCCGGTGGGAATCACCTTGCGGATGCGCGCGGGCGTGGCGCTGTCGTCCCACTCCACCCGGTCGATGGCGACGGAGCGCCGGAAATTCCCGCCATTCTTCGCGTCGGCGGTGTGATAGGTCATGTACCACTTTCCCTTGTACTCGATGATCCCCGGATGCGACGTCGTGGACGAGACGGGGTCGAGGATGACGCCCCGATACGTCCACGGGCCGAGTGGCGACGGCGCGGTACCGTAGGCGATGCAGGCGTAGTAGACGGCTTCCGTGCACTCCGACGTGGGGCCGGCGGTGTTGGCCGCGTACGCCATGTAGTAGGTCCCGTTCCGCTTGAACAGCCACGACGCCTCGAAGAAGCCGTTCAGCGTGTGCACGTCCACGGGCGAGCCCTTGAACGTCACCATGTCGCGCTCGAGCTCGACGCCCTTCAGCCGGCCGAAGGTCCCCCAGTACAGGTAGACGCGCCCGTCGTCGTCCACGAGCACGGTGGGATCGATGTTCTGGATGTTGTTCGGCACGGGATACGACTGCGACACCGCCGGACCGGACGGGTGCGTGTCCACCCACGGACCGAGCGGCGTTGGCGCGACGGCGACGCCGATGGCGAACCTGTCGCGCGTCGTGGCCGCCGCGTGGATCACTGGCGCGTAGAGATAGAACCTGCCATCCGGCCCGCGCACGATCTGCGCGGCGTACGCTCGGCCCGGCGCAGCCCACTTGAACACCGCGTCCGGCTTCAGGAAGTGCGGATAGTGCAGCCACTGGCCGAGCATCGGGTCGTCGCTGGTGACCAGCATCTGCCACTCGGGCATCAGGAAGTCGTTGACGCCCACGGGGGCGGTGTCACGCCCGGTGATGATGTACAGCCTGCCATCGGCGACGAGCGGCGCGGCGTCGGCGGTGTAGTCGGTGCCGTCGGAGAGGATCGGATTCGAGGCGGCGTGCACGATTCGGACTTCGAGCGCCGGCGGCTTCGGCGCACGATCGGCTTCGGCAGGGGCGCCACCCGCAGCGGTGGACGATGCACAGGCGGCGAGCGCCGGCAGCAGTGCGATGAGGGCGAGGGAACGGATCATCGCCAACGTTGCGATGCGGTCGGGTGCCGCGCCAGTTGTCGCGCGACCGTTGCCAACCGGTGCGCGATGTCCGACTACGCCGCGCAGAGCCGCATGCCGAACCGCTCGAACACCGGACCCACGGCCTGCGGCGTCCGCTCCCGATCGAACGGACCCTTCCACGCATCCGCGAGTGCCCGGAAGAACTGCTCGTACTCCGCGGGGCCGATGGTGAGCATGCGACAGGGCGTAGTGCCCGCTCCCGCGAAGCGGTGCTTCGCACCCCGTGGGACGACGATGGTATCACCGGGCCGCGCTGTCCACGTGTCGAGCTGACCGTCGCGCTCGAGCGTCCACTCCGCCTCGCCGTCGAGGATGTGAAAGACCTCGACCCAGTGATCGGTGTGGAGCGCGTTGGCGCCGCCGCGCGGCTGCACGACGAGCTCCATGACGGAGAACGTGCCACCCGACTCGCTCCCGGACACGAGGACGGTGATCTCGTTGTTGCCGAGGAAGTGGATGGTGCGTGCCTTGGAAGTCGTGGTCGCGTTCATCGCTTGCCTCCTTTCCGGGTCGGGGTCGTGTCGTCGCGCAGCCGGGTGAGCAGGGTGTCGATGGCCCACTCGACGGCGGACTGGGCGTGCCGGGCGTCGAGCCCGGATTCGTCCTGGATGGTGATCCAGGCGTTGGAGCTGCAGAGATAGGCGAGCAGCGGCGCGGCCTTGTCCATGTCACGCCGGGAGATGCCCGGCACCTCACGAGCGAGCGCGCGGCGGATGGCGTCAACGCGTGCGCGGCGGTACTCGCCGCGAAGCACGCGGCCCGTGGTGGAACGAAGGAGGGCGCGTGCGAGCCCTGGCCGACCCTCGAGGCGCGAGGCGGCGGTCCGGAAGCTGCGCGAGATCCCTTCGTCGCCGATGTCGATCGGCAGCTCGAGCACGTCGGAGCGGACCCACTCGGCGGCCTCGGCGAGGAGGGCGGAGCGCGTGGGGAAATAGCGGTAGAGCGTGCGCCGGGAGACGCCGGCCTCCGTCGCGAGGTATTCCATCGGGACGTCGTCGGCGTCACCGGCCTCGAGATGGTGCACGAGCGCCTCGAAGATGGCGGTGCGGGCGAGCGAAGCCTGGCGTTCGCGGAGGGTGGCGTCGGGCATGACACTACTGTGCTATCCTGACACAGATGTGTCAATAGCGGCGCCTCCGACTGCTCGCCACCGGTGGTTGAGTCCGGGCGGTCGCGGCCGCACATTGGGCGGATCGCGCCGCGGCATTCGCCGTGGATCGGCTTCGCGAACTGCCTGAACGAGCACGGACACCATGGCCGCACGGAAATCACCACGAAAGACGACGAAGAAGGCGACGACTCGCTCCTCCAGCGGCGAATCCGCCCGGGGCTTCACGGCGGAGGAGCGCGCCGCGATGCGCGACCGCGCGAAGGAGCTGAAGGCTGCCTCGCGGCCGCGCGCGAAGGGGGAGAGCGAGGAGGGCGACGTCCTGGCGAGAATCGCCGCGATGCAGGCAGCCGATCGCGCTCTCGCCGAGCGGGTGCACTCCATCGTCATGGCCACCGCGCCGGGGCTGGCGCCGCGGCTCTGGTACGGGATGCCCGCCTACGCCAGGGACGGCAAGGTCGTCTGCTTCTTCCAGGACGCCGCGAAGTTCAAGTCCCGCTATGCGACGCTCGGCTTCAGCGACAAGGCGATGCTCGACGATGGCGAGATGTGGCCGACGTCGTTCGCGCTGAAGAAGTTGACGGCGGCCGAGGAGAAGCGGATCGTCGAGCTGGTGAAGCGGGCGGTGGGCTGAGACGTGTCTCGCTCCGGCGCGTGACGCCCGGAGCGACTACTTCAACCGCGCCTCCACCATCCGCCGGAACGTCCCGTCCTCGAGGTACTTCCGCAGGTTCCTTCCCGGGCAGTCGGTCTGGGCGTACTGGTAGTGCCCTTTGATGCTGTCGAGCGGGACGTCGAACTTCCTCACCGCCCACGCCATGACGTCGGCGATCGCGTTCAGCTGCGCCTGCGTCGGCTCCTGAAGGTTGTAGTTGCCGAGGATGCTGATGAGCAGGTGGCCGGAAGGATCGTACGTCGTGTTCGTCTCACCCATGTAGTGCCAGTCGCGTCCCTCGTAGACGTGACCGTCGAGGTCGATGAGGTAGTGGTAGGGAACGTCCCACCAGTCGCGGTCGCGCTCTCCCCACGACTGCAGCGCGCGCAGGCCGGCCACGGGATCGTCACCGGGCAGCAGTGGCTTCGCGCTTCCCTCGTGATGCAGGGTAATGCTGGTGATGTGCTGCGGCACGCGGAGGCGCAGCGCGGCACCGCCCGCGCTGTCGGAGCTCGCGACGACGCTCGGCAATGACGCGATGGTCGCCGCTTCCAGCGCGACGAGGCCTCCGCCCAGCTCGCCCTTTCCATAGATGGCGACGACGGCGACGTGATAGCCGTGCCAGTTGAACGCTTCGCCTTCGTGTGCGGTGCGCT
>DASTGQ010000411.1:0-4708 GCA_035718985.1 Gemmatimonadaceae bacterium | reverse complement strand
GCGCCGGCGAGCGCCTCCACCTGTCCGCTCGCGCGTTTCATCGCGTGCTCCGCGTGGCGCGCACCATCGCCGACCTGGAGGACCGCACTGCCATCGACTCGGCGCACGTTGCCGAAGCAATCGGCTACCGCCCGCGCGCGGCGCCGATGCCCGACTTCCAACTGCCCCAGGCAGGTGCATCCGGCTAACTTGAAGGCATGTCCCACTCCGTCACCGCTGACCTCGAGCAGCGTGCCGCAGACAAGGAGCGCGCGCTGGCCCACTGGCTCCGTACGCGTGGACGAGTGGCCATCGGCTTCAGCGGGGGGGTCGACTCCGCCTACCTCGCCGTGCTCGCGCGCCGAACGCTTGGTGCCGAGCACGTGCTCGCCATCATCGGGCGCAGCGCGTCGTATCCCGCCGAGCAATGGGCCACCGCACGAAGCGTCGCCGACGCATTCCAGGTCGCGGTGCTCGAGCTCGACACGGACGAGATGAACGACCCACGGTACGCCGCCAACCCGGCGAATCGCTGCTACTTCTGCAAGTCGGAGCTCTGGGGCAAGCTCGTGCCGGCGGCTGCGGCGCGTGGATTCGAGACGGTCGTGGACGGCACCAACGCCGACGATGTCGGCGGATATCGTCCCGGCATGCAGGCAGCGCGCGAGAGCGCCGTTGACAGTCCGCTCGCCGAGGTCGGCTTCACCAAGGACGAGATCCGCGCGCGGTCTCGCGCACTCGGCCTGCCCACCTGGCAGCAGCCGGCGTCACCCTGCCTCTCCTCGCGGCTTCCGTACGGTACGAGCGTCACGCCGGAGCGGCTCCGCCTCGTCGAGCGCGCGGAGCGTGCGGTTCGTGCGCTGGGCATCACCGGCGACATGCGCGTGCGCTACCACGACGACGTCGCCCGTGTCGAGCTCGCGCCGGGGGAGCTGACGACCTGGCTGGAGCCGCGGCGTGCCGAGTCGCTGCGCGCCGCCGTCATCGCGGCCGGCTTTGCCCGCGTCGCCCTGGACCTGCGCGGCTTCCGATCCGGATCTCTCAACGTCCTGCATGGAGTGACTCCCGCATGAGCATCTTCACGAGCATGGGGCAGGCGGAGGCGCGCCGTCGTGCCGATCAACTGGCCGCGGCGCTCACGGGCATGGGCGTGCCGTGCAAGGTGGAACCGCGTGCGGCGCTCGCCGTCCTCATGGTGGAAAGCGGCGTGGCGCAGCGACTCGCCGATGGGGAGCTTCGTCGCGCCGCGCTCGCGCTGGCTCGCGAGCAGGGCTTCACGCACCTGGCGGTGGAGCTCGCGCCCCCCGCCGCCGGTGTCGGTGCGGCTCTTCCTCGCCCTTGAGCTGACGTCGGGCGCGGCCGACGAAGTTCATTCTGCCATCGGACCGATGCGGAACGCGGAGCCTGGCTTCGCCTGGGTGCCCGCCCACAAGCTGCATCTGACACTCAAGTTCCTCGGCGAGAGCGACGAGTCGCGCGTCGCGGCACTGATCGAGGCGGCGGATCGCGTCGCCGCGGCGAACCGTCCCTTCGAGATGGAGCTGGGTGGCGTCGGTGCCTTCCCGAACTTTCGCCGCCCTCGCGTCGTATGGATCGGGGTGGCGAGCGAGCCGCGGCTCGAGCTGCTGCATCACGACGTGGAGCTCGCCGCCGCCGATGTGGGGTACGAGGTGGAGGGACGGCCATTCCGGCCGCACGTCACGCTTGCGCGGGTGCGGGCGCCGTTGCCGCCGCCACGGGCCCGGACCCTCGCGCGTGCGGCGCGAGCGGTAAGTTATTCCGCCACCCTGTTCGTGGATCGACTCACCCTGTTCGACAGCGCGACCGCCGGCGCGGACGCGCACTACCGCTGCCTGCACACGGCCGCTCTGGGAGGACGTTGACGTCATGCGCTGTCTCGGTCGCATCGTGGTGCTGGTCATCGTGCTCCTCGTCGTCGGCGCGCTCTGGGTCACGCGCGACAGGTGGCTGCACTATCTCCCCGGCTCGCACGGCACGGTCGCGACCACCGAGTCGCTCTGGGAGCCCCTTTCCCCCGCGGCGGCGGCCCGCGGCCAGCGCGCGATCGAGTCGATGAACGCGCGATCGGGCCCGGTCTTCGCCAGCCTCAAGGGGGCCGAAGTGGCCTCGTACGTCTTCGAGCGGGCCGGTGGCGCGCTCCCCACGGCGGCCGACAGCGCGCAGGCGGCCGTGATCGGCGATGCGCTCTACGTGCGCGCGGTGCTCCCGATGAAGGACGTCGCCGCGTCGGGCGCGCTCGGTCCGCTCGCCGGCCTGCTCAACGACCGCGAGCCGCTCACCCTCGGCGGCACCTTTCACGTCATCCACCCGGGCCTCAGCGAGTTCCAGGTGCGCGAGGTGAAGCTGCGCGACTTCAAGCTGCCCAGGCAGCTCATCCCACGCCTCATCAAGCAGCTGGACCGTGGACCCCGCCCCGACGGCGTCTCGCCCGATGGCATCGCCGTGAAGACACCGCCCTCGCTCGTGGACGTGCGCATCGCCGATCATCGCGTGACGCTCTATCGCGCCACGCCGGGCAGCGGGGGGACCACGCCATGAGCAGCGCGCGCCGCATCCTCATCGTCGACGACGAGCAGGGCATCCGGGCCGCACTCGGCCAGCTCCTCGAGTTCGAGGGCTACGACGTCCGCTCGGCGAGCAACGCCGTGGACGGTCTCGCCGAGTACGCGCGCTTCCGTCCGCACCTCGTCTTCATGGACGTGAAGATGGCGGGTATCGACGGGCTCGAGGCGCTGCGCAAGCTGCGCGAGCAGGATCCTGGCGCGGTCGTCGTCATGATCAGCGGGCACGCCACCATCCAGACCGCGGTCGAGGCCACGCAGCAGGGCGCGTACGACATCCTCGAGAAGCCGCTCGACACCGATCGCATCCTCGTCACGTTGCGCAACGCGCTCGGCCACCTCGATCTCCAGGCGGAGAACGAGCGGCTGCGCGACACGGTGCGCTCGCGCTTCGAGATCGTCGGCGCCTCGTACGCCATCCGGTCCGTCACGGAGAAGATCGAGCTCGTCGCGCGCACGCCGGCGCGCGTGCTCATCACCGGCGAGAACGGCACGGGCAAGGAGCTCGTCGCGCGCGCCATCCACGTCAACTCGCCCCGCGCGCGCGAGCCCTTCATCGAGGTGAATTGCGCGGCCATCCCCGCGGAGCTCATCGAGAGTGAGCTGTTCGGGCACATGAAGGGATCGTTCACCGGCGCGGTGCAGGATCGCGCCGGCAAGTTCGAGCAGGCCGATGGTGGCACCATCTTTCTCGACGAGGTGGGCGACATGAGCCTCGCCGCGCAGGCCAAGGTGCTGCGCGTGCTGCAGGATGGCGTCGTCACGCGCATCGGTGGCTCCAAGCCGATCAAGGTGGACGTCCGCGTCCTCTCGGCGACGAACAAGAACGTGGAGGCGGAGATCGCCGCGGGACGGTTCCGCGAAGACCTCTTCTACCGGTTGAACGTCGTCCCCATCCACGTGCCGCCGCTCCGCGAGCGTCGCGAGGACATCCCGCTCCTCGTCGTGCACTTCATCGATCAGCTCACGAAGAACGGTGGCATCGTCCCGCGCGCCATCACCGACGACGCCATCGCGCGCCTGACCCAGCTCGAATGGCCCGGCAACGTGCGCGAGCTGCGCAACACGGTGGAGCGGCTGCTCATCCTCGCGACCGGCCCGCGCATCACGGCAGACGACGTGGACCGCCTCGTCGGCCGGCGCGCCGCCGGTGCCGAGGGTGGTCTGGGCAGCCTGCTCGACGTGGCGACGTTCGAGGAGTTCAAGCACGCCGCCGAGCGCGCCTACCTGCTCGCCAAGCTCCGCACGTTCGACTGGATCGTGAGCGAGACGGCGCGGGCGCTCGAGATGCCGCGGTCCAATCTCTACAAGAAGATCGAGCGCTACGGCTTGAGTCGCGAAGGGGGCAGCCAGCCCATGCCGATCACCACCGACGCCAGCGACGCGGACGACGACGAGCCATGACGGACTGGGACAAGGAGCTCAAGAAGATCGACCAGCAGCTCGAGTCGCTCTCGGACTCGGCACTCGTGCCCGCGGCCCCGAAGGCCGCACCGCCTGCCGCGCGTGCCGAGGTGGCCGCCGAGCGCGCGAAGACGCGCACCTGGGGGGCGTTCCTGCGTCTCGCCCTCGCCACGGCACTCGGCGTCGGGATCGTGTTCTGGCCCTATCCCAAGACGTGCGGGTTGAACCTCGCCGGATATCTCCTGGCAGCCGGTGTGGTGACTCTGGGCGGACTCTGGAGCAGCGTGTGGACCTGGCGCCACCATACGGCGCGCGCGCACGTGCTTTCACTGCTGCTCGTGCTGTGGGGCCTCGTGCTCGCCGCCGTGGAGGTCCTGCCACACGCCGGTTACGCCAAGCCGGACCCGTCACGCCCCGCGGGATGGAGCTGTGCCGCGACCGCGAACGTGCGGCCCAATATCCTGCGTACGGGACGCTGAGCCGAGGCACCGCTCGCTTGCGCCTCGGGCCGGCACGCGCCGACGGTGCGACGGCTCTCGCGTATACATTTCCATCATGACCAAGACCTTCCAGAACTTCATCGCCGGCCAGTGGGTCGCGCCCGCCAACGGGGCTTACTTCGATAACCGCAACCCGGCCGACACCACTGACCTCATCGGCCGGTTCCCCCTGTCCACCGCCGCCGACGTCGAGAAAGCGGTCGCCTCGGCAAAGCGCGGTTTCGCGCAGTGGCGCAAGACGCC
>DASTGQ010000410.1:0-5431 GCA_035718985.1 Gemmatimonadaceae bacterium | reverse complement strand
GAAAGAGAGCCGCCCATCGCGAGCTGCCGAATCGCCTGTTGCAGCGGCGGCACGGGCGTCGCGCTCACGTCAGCCGACGCTCAACGTCTCGAGCATGCGCTCGGGCAGCCGCGCCTGGATGGCGACGAGGGCGATCACCAGGGCGAGCAGCCGCACGCGCTCGATGTCTTCCTCGACGAAGATGCCGTGCATGGCGCGGTTGGTGAGGTTCACTACGCCCACCAGGTTGCCATGGTAGATCAGCGGGAAGCTGATGAACGAGCCGGTCGTGAAGTGCTCATCGCGGAGCAGCGGATGGCTCTTCGCTTCGTCCACGTCCTGCACGAGGAGCGGCTGCCGCGTCGCCGCCACCTTGCCCGCGACGCCCTCGCCGATACGGATACGATGGCCCGCGGGCACGTTGGGGGCGATGCCGCGGGCCGCCGCGAGGTACAGCATCTGCTCCTCGGGCGCGAGCAGCAGCAGCGAGCACCGCTGCGCTCCCATGTCGTCACCCACGAGGGTGAGCAGCCCGTTCACCATCTCCCGCGGGTCGTCCGTCGTGGCGTCCAGCGTCAGCACTCGGTCGATGAGGTACAGCGTGCGGGTCTTCTGCCTGAGCGACTCGCTACGCCGGTGCAACTCGATGTGTGCCTTCTCCAGCTGCTCGACGGCGGCCGTGACCTGCACTTCCACCGCCTCGGCCCGTCGTGCGGCGCGCCGCGCCTCTTCGAGTGCCTTGGCTGCCTCTCGCTCCAAAGTGAGGAGACGCTCGGAATCGGCGCCCGGGGCCACGGCGGCCTGCGTCAGCTTCTCCTGCAGCGTGCCGAGCCGGCGCTCGTACTCGGCGTGCACGCGCTGCGTCACGTCCTCGAGCGTCCGCACGGCCTCCTCGCGCGCCTCGCGCTCGAGGAACCGCACGAAGGCGAGCTCGAACAGCGCGCAGGAGGGCGAGATCCGCTCCGACGATCGGGCGCCGAAGAACTTGCGCGTCTCGTACAGCACGAGCACGGCCGCGAGCTGGCCATCGAAGCGGAGCCCGCGCAGCGAGAGCCAGCCGACGTCGCTGAACCTCGTGAACCCGAAGAGGACAGCGAACTCGTCGGACTGGTCGCCGAAGTCCACGAACGCGCCCCCCGCCGTGACCGCGATACGCTCGCGCGTGGGCAGGTGATCGAAGGTGGTCTCCAGCCGGTCGCACGTCACGGTGTCACCCGCCGGTACCAGCCGATCGACGAGCATCGAGCGTCTCGCGTCGAATCGCACCAGCGCGATCTGGGCGAAACGGTCGACTTCGGACAGGGCGTCCGACAACGCCAGCAGCGCCGACTGCACGTCGGGAGCGACGCTGAGCGCGTGGGCGAGGGTGGCGAGGGTGCGAGGGGGCATCCGGCGGGAAGGAGGACGACGCCGGCATCTGCGGCGGCCGGGAAAGTTGTCCGCTGCACTGCTGCAAAGTCAATCAGCGCGACGCGCCATTCTCGCACGAGAGTGTGATGTCGATTGCTTGACACACCCCCGTCTGCGGGTAGCTTTTCCACTCGATGCCGACACGCATGCTGCAGCTCGTGTTGCACTACGACGGCACGGGCTTCAGCGGGTGGCAGCGACAGCCGGACCGGCGCACCGTGCAAGGCGATCTCGAAGCCGCATTGGCGCGCATCTGCGCGCAGCCGGTGGCCGCCATCGGCTCCGGCCGTACCGACGCTGGTGTGCATGCACGCGGCCAGGCGGTCGGCGTCCACGTCGCCGACAAGTGGCAACCCGCGACGCTCCGCCGGGCCCTGAATGCCGTGCTGCCGCCTGACGTGTGGGTGGCTGCCGCGCATTCGATGCGCGAGGACTTTCACGCGCGCTACAGCGCCGTGGCGCGTCGTTACACGTATCATGTGGGCACGGACGAGAATTCCGCTTCGCCCTTCCGCCGCCGCACCGAATGGAGCGTCACGCGCCGGTTGGATCGACTGGCCCTCGACGCGGCGGCGGCGAGCGTGCGTGGCCAGCATTGCTTTCGTGCCTTCGCCGTCCGCGGCACGGCGCCCGCCGACGACGACCATCGCTGCGACGTGACCCACGCGACGTGGCGCGAGCAGCCGGGAGGCCTGGTGTTCGAGGTCGAGGCAAACCGATTCCTGCACCACATGGTGCGATTCCTCGTCGGCACCATGATCGACGTTGCCCTCGGGCGTCGGCCCTCCGGCGATGTGGCCAGGCTTCTCGCCGCGGCCGACAACTCCGCGACCTCACCGCCGGCGCCGCCGCATGCGCTCTTCCTGGAGCGGGTGACCTACCCGTCCCACCTCTATCTTTCCCCGGCATGAAGATCTTCCTCGCCACTGCGCACGTTGACGACGTCTCGTGGGGCGTCGCGCACGGCATGCTCGACGGCGTGCTCACCACGCCCGGACTGCTGGCCGCCGAGTCCCGTGGTGATGCGCGCGCACACGTGCTCGAGCTGTGTCGGCTCGTGCACGGTCCCATCTTCGTCACCGTCCAGGCCATCGACTCCGCCGGCGCCTATCGGGACGGTCGCGAGCTCGCCAAGCTCTCCGACCAGATCGTCGTGCAAGTGCCGCTGGTCGAGGAGACGCTCGGTGCGATGCGCCGCCTCCACACCGACGGCATCCGCGTCGCCGCCACCCACGTCTTCAGTACGGCGCAGGCACTCCTCGCGGCACGTACGGGCGCCTTCAGCGTCGTGACCTTCCTCGACCAGCTCGACGCCGCCGGCCACGACGCCGTCGGTGTCGTGCGCGACATTCGTCGCGCGTTCGACAGCTCCGACGCCGAGTGCGACGTCGTTGCCGTGAATGCGTCGTCACCAACCCAGTTCGGCTCGTGCGCCGTCGCCGGCGCCGATGCCGTCGCCATCTCGGAGGAGCTGTGCCGCGCATTGCTCGTACACCCACTGACCGACCGGGGCGTGGACCAGTTTCTCGGCGAGGTCGCTCGCCTGCGCCACGTATGGCCTCCGGTCTGATGCGAATCGGGGCCTTCATCAGCGGGCTCCTCGCCGCTGCGGCGTGCACGGGCACGCCTTCCGATTCCGGAGCCCAGGTGGCCCGGACGGTGGACTCCGTCCGCACCGCCAGGGTCCCGGCGTCACGACGCACGGCCATCACGAGCGCGGTCGCGCGCGTCGCGCCCGCGGTCGTCACGGTGCAGACGGAGATGGTCCAGCGCGTCGCGGCCGACCCGTTCGACGCCTTTTTCGGCGGCCGCTCCGGCACGCAGACATCCGCCGGCCTCGGCTCCGGCTTCATCATGCGTCCCGACGGCGTCATCCTCACCAACGCCCACGTCGTCGCCGGCGCCACCAGCATCTCCGTCATGCTCCGCGACGGCACGACCTACCCCGCGCGCACCCTCGGCACTGACGAGACCAACGACCTCGCCGTGCTGAAGGTGGACGCGAAGAGTCTCCCCGTGGCGCCGCTCGGCGACTCGAACAACCTGCTCGTCGGTGAGTGGGCGATCGCCATCGGCAACCCGTACGGCTTCATGCTCGGCAATTCGGAGCCGAGCGTGACGATGGGCGTCATCAGCGGCGTCGGGCGAAACCTGGTCGCCCGCGGTGAAGGACCGTCGGCGTACTTCGACATGATCCAGACGGACGCCTCCATCAACCCGGGCAACTCGGGGGGCCCGCTCGTCAACGCCGACGGCGAGGTGATCGGCGTTAATTCCTCCATCTATTCCACGAGTGGCGGCTCCATCGGCCTCGGTTTCGCCATTCCGATCAATCGCGCGCGCCGCGTGGCGGAGGACCTGCTTACCCACGGGCGCGTGCGACGGCCCTGGATCGGCGTACAGCTCGAGGAGCTTCGCACCCAGAATCCCCGGGATCTCATCGTTCGAGGCGCGCAGGTCGCGTCCGTGGCGCCTTCGTCGCCCGCCCAGCAGGCTGGCATGCGGCCGGGCGACATCATCGTCAGGCTCGCCGACCGCGGCATCCGGAACCGATTCGATTGGGAGGCCGCGCTCCTCGACCTGCGCGTCGGTGACAAGGTGCCGCTCGTGGTTCGGCGAGGGGGCCGCGATGTTCCCCTCACGGTTTCCATCGCCGACCTCCCCGAAGTGAGTGCACCGAAGGTCGAAGTGCTGAAGGAGCTGCAGCTCGTGACGCTCACGCCGGCGATCCGGGCCGAGCGCGGCGTCCTCTCCACGCGCGGCGCACTCATCTACAAGGCGAGCGATCGCATCACGCAGGAACTGGGCATGCAGGCGGGAGACGTCATCGTCCAGATCAACCGGACGCCGATCACCTCCGCAGAGGACGTCTCCCGTGCACTCGACTATTATGCGGGACGCGGCGTGATTCGCCTGTTCTTCGAGCGCCAGGGCCAGATCTTCCCCACCGACTTCGTGATCCGATGACGGCGCAGGACCACTACTCCTCCCCGCTCGCCGACCGCTACGCCTCGCGGGCGATGCTGGAGCTCTGGTCTCCCCGGTCCCGCTACTCCCTGTGGCGGAAGCTGTGGCTCGCGCTGGCGGAAGCCGAGCAGAGGCTCGGGGTCCCCATTCCGGACGAGGCGCTCGCCCAGATGCGCGCGCACCTCATGGACATCGACTTCGACGCCGTCGCCACCTACGAACGGCGTTTCCGGCACGACGTGATGGCGCACGTTCACGCCTTTGGCGACGTCGCCCCTGCGGCGCACAAGTTCATCCACTTGGGCGCCACGAGCGCGTTCGTCACGGACAACGCGGACCTGGTGCTCATGCGGCGTGGGCTCGTGCTGTTGCGCGGCAAGGTGCTGCGGGTGCTTCGCGCGCTCGCCGCGTTCGCGCGCGAGTGGCGCGACGAGCCGACCCTTGGCTACACCCATCTCCAGCCGGCGCAGCCGACCACGGTCGGAAAGCGGGCGACGTTGTGGATGCAGGATCTCGTCCTCGACCTTGCCGACCTCGATCATCGCATCGCCACGCTCCCCTGCCGCGGCGTGAAGGGCACCACCGGTACGCAGGCCAGCTTCCTCGAGCTGTTCCAGGGCGACCACGCCAGGGTGCGGGAGCTCGATCGCCTCGTCACGGCCGCCCTCGATTTCCCGGCGAGCGTTCCCGTGAGTGGGCAGACGTACTCCCGGAAGCTCGACGCGCAGGTGCTGGGCGTCGTCGCCGGCATCGCGACGAGCGCGGCGAAGTTCAGCGCCGACATCCGGATGCTGCAGGCGTTCGGCGAGATCGAGGAGCCGTTCGAGCGCGAGCAGATCGGCTCGTCCGCCATGGCCTACAAGCGGAACCCGATGCGCTCCGAGCGCATCGCGTCGCTGGCGCGCTTCGTGTCCTCGCTCGAGCCCAATGCCAATCAGACCCATGCCGTGCAGTTCTTCGAGCGTACGCTCGATGACAGCGCGAACCGGCGGCTCACCATCCCCGAATCCTTCCTCGCCACGGACGCGATTCTCGGCCTGATGGAGAACGTCGCCTCCGGACTCGAGGTCCACCC
>DASTGQ010000409.1:0-3277 GCA_035718985.1 Gemmatimonadaceae bacterium | reverse complement strand
CACCTCGTAGCCGGCGGACTTGAGCATGCCGGCGAACGAGCCCATACCGGTGCCCGCCACGCCCACCAGGTGGATGCGGCGCGCGGTGCCGGGCTCGATGGTCTCCAGGACGTTTCCGTTGTCGTCGGGCATGGAGCGTAGGTGCGTAGGTGAGAAGGTGGGCAGGTGAGTGGGAAGCGGAGTTCCTCACCTACCCACCTACAGACCTACTCACCTGCCGCGGTCAGGACAAACCCCATGCCGCGACGCGAGGCGATCCGCACGGCGGCACCGGCATCGGCGAGCTTCTTCCGGATCCGCGTGACGTTCACGTCCACCACGTTGGAGCCGGGATCGAAGTGCATGTCCCAGACGCGCTCCAGCAGCTCGGTGCGGGTGACCACCTGCTCGGCGCGGAGGAGCAGGTGTTCCAGCAGGGGGAGCTCCTTGGCCGTGAGCCGCACCTCGTTGCCGTTCACGAACAGCTGCCGGCTCAGCCGGTTCAGGATCACGTTGCCCAGGGCGAGCTTCTCGGTGCGCTGGGCGCCGCCGCGCCGGACGAGCGCCCGGATGCGGGCGCGGAGCTGGTCGATGGCGACGGGCTTTGTGACGTAGTCATCCGCACCGGCGTCAAGAGCACGAACACTGGTCTGCCCCTCGACGGTCCCGGTCAGCACCATGACAGGGGTCGTTCGTCCTTCCCCCCTCAGCGTCTGGATGATGGTGATCCCATGCTGATCGGGCAGCCCCAGGTCGAGTAGCACGCAGTCGTACTCGTTGACCAGCGCGAGCGAGAGCCCGTCGCTGCCATTCGAAGCCACATCGACGGCGAACCCTTCCTGTTCCAGCACATGCCGAGCGAGCAGTGCGAACGACGCGTCATCCTCGACGACGAGAGCTCTCATGGGAGTATCGGCCGGTGTCCCGGAAAACTTGAGCGGGTGTCTGCGCCTGACTGTCGAAGGCGCCTTCAGGAAGGCTGTCGCAGGTGCAGGAGCGGTTTCTCTCTCAGGACGCGGGCATTACAGAATCGTAATAAAGCTGAGGAAATCCTGTAATAATGGCCGCCCCATCTTCATGGCGTAGCGTTTCCACTCACTTCACGGAGCTATGACAATGATTGCCAAGTACGCGGGACGTACCGCTGCGGTGCTCAGCCTGGTGGCCGGTCTGGCCGCGGCTGCTGGCGCCCAGACCCAGACGGTGAACTTCGAGGTCAAGCCGATCAACCAGTTCAGCATCACCTCGACGGCCGTCACCCTCACGATCACGACGGCCACGGCGGGCAGCGATCCGACGCCGGTGACCGACGCGACCTCCGTCTGGGCGGTCACCACCAACCAGACGAACGCCAAGATCTCGGCCAATATCCCGACCGACATGCCGGCCGGTGTCACCCTCGGCGTCCAGCTTGCCGCGCCCGCCGGCGCCACGTCGACGGCGAAGAACCTCGCCTCGGGTACTGCCCAGGACCTCGTCACCGGCATCACCAAGGTCAAGGGGAATGCCCTGACGGTCACCTACACCCTCTCCGCTACGGCGGCGGCGGGCGTGATCGCGGCCGATTCCCGCGTCGTGACGTACACGATGACGCCGGGCACCTGAGCATTCGCTCGGCCTGAATCGGAGCTCCCGTGAAGACCGTCGTGCGCTACCTGCTCACTACCGCCCTGCTGCTGTCCGGCAGCAGGGCGGTGGTGGCGCAGACGATCAAGTTCACGAACGGCAGTGGCGGCACCTTCACCATTGCTTCCGCAGTGGCGGGCCAAGACCCCACCTCGGTGTCCAACGGCGCTGGCAACTTCACCACCACCACCAAGAACAACCAGGGCGTTCTGCGCATTCAGGCGTCGCTGAACCAGGCGATGCCGCCCAATACCACGCTGACGCTCACCCTCACCTACCCCACCGGCGCCAACCAGGGTGCGCAGGTTCTCGGTATCACCCCGGTGGACATGGTCGTCAGCATCCCGGCCTTCCAGGGCAACCGCACCGGCACCGTGACCTACTCGTTCGCCGCGACGGCCAGCGCTGGGGTCCTGACGCCATTCAGCCGAACCGTCACGCTCACGATCGGACCGTAGCCACCGATGTCGCCCCTCGCTTCCGCCCTGCGACGCTCCGCCCTGCCGCGTTCCGCGCTCCGTCGCGGCGCACGGCTGCTCTCATGCGCGCTACTTGTGGCGCCACTGTTCGCGACGCCCCTGCGAGCCAGCGCGCAGATCGCCGTGGTCGGCAACGCGGTCGACGAGCACGAGGCAGGGCCCGGCCAGCGCTACGTCAGCTCCATCACGGTGCGCAATCTCACGGCCGAGCCGCAGCCGGTGCGCATCTACCAGACGGATTACCGCTTCTCGGCGGACGGCACCTCGAATTTCGACAGCGCGGGCACCGTGCGCCGCTCCAACGCGGCCTGGATCAGGCCGTCGGCCTCATCGGTCACGATCCCGCCCCTGGCGGACGTCGTGCTGAACTATGCGGTGACGGTGCCGGCGATCGACTCGCTGCGTGGCACCTACTGGAGCGCGATCATGGTCGAAGGGCAGCCCCGGCTTCCGCCCCAGGCTCGCCACGGCCAGATCGGACTCGGCGCCGTTTTCCGGTATGCGGTGCAGGTTGCCACCCACCTGCCGACCGCCGGCTCACGGAAGGTGCGGCTCACCAAACTGGGGGCGTTCACCGATTCCACCCGTGCGCGCGTGCTCGACGTCGTCGTCGAGAACGCGGGGGAGCGGGCCTATCGCCCGAATCTCTGGGTCGAGCTCTATGACGCGCGGGGAGCGCTGCGCAAGCGCCTCGAGCAGCAGCGCGGACTGCTCTATCCGGGCACGTCGGTGAAGCAGCACTTCGACTTCGGCGTCCTGCCCGCCGGCGTCTACAAGGCACTCGTCTTCGCCGACACGGGCGACGATACGGTGTCCGCCGCGCAGTACAAGCTCACCTACTGAGCGCCATGCTGCGCCTGTGCCGCCGGGCTGCGCTCGCCGCGATCCTGCTCGCGGCGCATGCGCCGGTGGCGCTGGCGCAGGAACCCATCCTCGTCGGTCCGCCATCCATGCGGAAGCCGGTCGGGTTGCTCCTCAAGCGTCCGGTGAACGTCATCAAGGCGGACGCCGGCGGCACGATCACGGCCACGCTCCAGGTTCGCAATCCGTCGCTCGACACGCTGACGGTCGTGTCGCGCATCACGCCGCCGGCGGACTGGGTGGTCATTCTCGGAGAGGCTCCCTTCACGCTGGGGCCGCGTGCGACCGACACCTGGCTCGTGAGCCTGCGGGTCTCGTCGCACACCGCCGCT
>DASTGQ010000408.1:0-2001 GCA_035718985.1 Gemmatimonadaceae bacterium | reverse complement strand
TGTTCGTAGTTGTCGAACATGTCGTAGCTCGAGCAGGCCGGCGACAGGAGCACGGCGTCGCCCGCCACGGCGGCGGCGCGCGCGCGCGCGAGGACGTCCTCGAACGTCCCATCCACGCGCTCGAGCGGCACCACGCCGCCGAGATCCTGCTCGACGATGGGCCCGGCCTCGCCGTAGGCGATCACCCGCTTCACGGTGCGCTCGAGCTCCGGAGTCAGTGCATCGTACGGCTCGCCCTTGTGCCGGCCGCCGAGCAGCAGGACGGTGGGCTTCGTCATTCCTTTCAGCGCCACGAGCGTGGAGGCCACGTTGGTCGACTTGGAGTCATTGATCCACTCCACGCCATCGTAGCTGCCTGCAGGCTCGATGCGATGCTCGAGCGCGCGGAATGCGCGGAGCGCCTCGGCGATCCGTGCGCGCCCTTCCTTCGTCGCGTGCGTCTCGTCCGCGCCCATGACGGCGAGCGAGGCCGCCAGCGCGTTGGCCACGTTGTGGTCGCCCAGCAGTATGAGCTCGTCGCGCGCGATGAGCGGAGCGCCGAGCGCCACGAGCTCGTTGCGCGAGCGGTCGAAGTAGCCGTCGGCGGCGCCGGCGGCGAGGGTGAACCGGAGGTGCCTGCCCGGCACGTTCTCGACCATCTGCTGCACGGAGGCGTCGTCGGCGTTGCTCACCCACACGGAGTGCTCGCCGGCATTGCGGAAGAGCTCCGCCTTGTCGGCGTAGTACTCCTCCACGCTCGCGTACCGATCGAGATGGTTCGCTGACAGGTTGGTGAGCACGCCGGCTGTCGGCGCGATGCTCGGCGTGTCGTGGAGCTGGAAGCTGGAGGTCTCGAGCGCGATCCAGTCCGGCGCCCGGTCGCGCAGCGCCACCTCGGCGAGCGGGGTCCCGATGTTGCCCGCCGCTACGGCGTCGTAGCCGAGTCCCTCGAGCAGGCGATGGGTGAGCGCCGTGGTGGTCGTCTTGCCGTTCGTGCCGGTGATGGCGACGTAACGCTGGTGCGGGAGGAAATGGAGCGCGACCTCGAGCTCGCCCACGACGGGGACCCCGGCGCCGCGTGCAGCCGCGAGGGGCGACGCGTCCGGCGGTATCCCCGGGCTCGCGACGACGAGCGCGCTCCGCGAGATGCGTTGAAGGTCGTGACCACCGAGCTGCACCTCGACCCCGAGGGCGGCCAGCGCCTGCTCGGCGTGTCGCGCGGCGTCGCTCGTACCGGCGTCGCTGGCGTAGACGTGCGCCCCCGCCCGCCTCAGCAGCTCCGCCGCGGCGCGGCCACTGCGCGCCAGGCCAAGCACGCTGATCTCGCCGCGCGTCCAGTCGGCGGGCAGCGCCTCGGTGAGTGATCGAACCGGCACGCTAGCGAACCTTGAGCGTGGTGACGGCCAGGAATGCGCCGATGATGCCGATGATCCAGAAGCGCACCACGACCTGCTGCTCGCTCCACCCCTTCACCTCGAAGTGGTGATGCAGCGGCGCCCGGAGGAACACGCGGTGCTGTTGCGCGTACTCGAGTCCGTGTCGGCGACGCCTCCACTTGAACACGAAGCGCTGCAGGATCACCGAGATCATCTCGGCGAAGAAGACGAGACCGATGAAGACGAGCAGGAACTCCGACTTGAGCAGGATGCTCACCGCGCCGAGCGCCCCGCCGAGCGCGAGGGAACCCGTGTCGCCCATGAAGACCTGGGCCGGAAAGGTGTTGTACCAGAGGAATCCGATGAGCGCACCGACCATGGCGAAGCAGTAGATGGTCAGCTCGCCGGAATGCTGGAGATAGAAGATGCCGAGGTAGCGGCTCGCGTCCACGCGACCGATGAGATAGGCGAAGACGCCCAGCGTGGCGAACGCGATCGCGCTCAGGCCGGCGGCGAGGCCGTCGAGGCCGTCGGTGAAGTTCACCGCGTTGCTCACGCCCGTCGTGATGAAGGTCACCCACAGCACGTAGAGGAAGCCGAACGCGGGCACCACGAGCAGGTACTTGTAGAAGGGGAGCGTCGTGGA
>DASTGQ010000407.1:0-2786 GCA_035718985.1 Gemmatimonadaceae bacterium | reverse complement strand
CTTCCTGCGCCGCCGCCTCGTCCGCGCTCACCGCCGCCGGGGCGCGCTCGAACTGGCCGAGGCGCAGCTCGGCGCGACCCGCCGAAAACGTCGCGACCACGAGCGACGCCACGGTGATGTAGAGAGGAGCTCGTGCACCCGCTGAGTTCCAGCGCAGGCCACTCACGAGCGCGAGCACCGTGGCGAGGGTGGCGCCGATCACGTAACCTACGCTCTGATCGACGAGCCATCCGCTCATCATCATGAGCGCTGCCGCCGCGGCCGCCGGGGCCACCAGGGCACGTACTCCCGCGGCGGGCAGCCACCGCCTCAGCGTCTCTCGCAGAATGACCTATCCCTCCCTCACGCCGGCGACGCCCGATACCCCGCGACGCCTCAAGGAGCTGCGACCAGGCGAAGTCGCGACGATCCTCGAGGCCGATCCCCGGCTCATCATCCCCGTGGGCACCTGCGAGCAGCACGGCCGCCACCTCCCGCTTGGCACCGCAACGCTCATCGTCGAGCGCCTCGCTGACGACCTGTCGGCCGAGTTCGGCATCCTGCGCGCGCCCACGCTGGAGTACGGTGTCAACGTGGATACGGAGCGCGGCTTTCCCGGCAACGCCTCACTTCGCAAGAAGACGCTGCACCGGATGCTGAACGACTTGCTGAACACGTGGGAGATGACCGGGGTACGAGAGTTCATCCTGCTGACGGCGCACGAGCACGACCCCCATCAGGAAGCGCTGGCCACGGTGATCACCACCACGGCACGCGTCCGGGTCGTGGACGTCCTGTCGATGGACTTCGGGATGCTGCTGGAGGGCCAGTCCGAGCCGATGCACGGGGACGAGGTGGATACCTCCCTCATGCTCTTCATCGCGCCCGACCTTGTGAGAATGGACCTCGCCGAAGACTATATGATGTCGCGTGAGGAGCTCCGGCGATACCGCCGCGGGTGGCTCAAGATTCCGCGCGGCAGCTCCGGCTCAATTGGCCGACCCTCCCTCGCCAGCGCGGAAAAGGGCGCTGCACTGTACGCGTGCATCAAGGACCGCGTTCGCTCCCGGGTGTTCCTCAGCCCGGAGCCCGACGTGGACTGATCTGAAACCCTGGCGTCGACCGTTCGTATTGGGCGGTGACCCCATTCCCCAAGACCTCCCCCCCGATGCGAACACTGGTGCCCACCGCGCTCGCCCTGGCGCTCTGCTTACCCGCCGCTCGCGCGCAGGACAGTACGGCGCAGCGCGGTCCCGCGCTCACGCTGGAAGAGGCGATTGCCCTCGCGCAGCGCAACAATCCCGCGTTCCTCGCGCAGGCGAACAACCGCTCCACGGCCGATGCCGCCGTCCGCAGCGCACGTGGGGCCTTCCTGCCGAGCGCGGACGCGTCCTTTTCCACGCGCTTCCAGCAGGGCGGCCAGCAGGTGTTCAACGGCCTGTCGTTCAGCAACAGCTCCTCCACACGACAGGCGGCCTACGACCTGAGCCTGAACTACCGGATCAACAGCGCCACCTTCGTGAACCCGAAGGCGGCCGTGGCCACCCGAAATGCCGTGGAGGCGGACATCAGCGGCGCGGCCGAGCAGCTTCGCGCCACGGTGACCCAGCAATACCTCACGGTGCTGCAGGCCCAGGCGCGCGCCGTCCTTCAGGACACGCTCGTCCAGACGGCGCAGGTGCAGCTCGACCTCGCCAAGGCGAAGATGGCGGTAGGGTCGGGCACCATCCTCGACGTGCGAACGGCGGAAGTGGCCCTCGGCCGCACGCAGGTGGCGCAGCTCACGGAGCAGAACAACGCCGAAGTCGAGAAGCTGCGGCTCTTCCAGCAGCTCGGGGTGCCGCAGCCGGCGGGCGTGGTGCTCACCACCCAGTTCCGCCTCGACACACCGCTCTTCTCGCTCGACTCGCTGCTCGACCTCGCGCGTCGCGCCAATCCGGCCATCATCGCCCTGCGCTCCCGCGAGCGGGCGGCGGACCTGAACACACGGGTCGCCAAGGCGCAGTACACGCCGACGCTCTCGCTCAGCACGGGATGGGGCGGCAACTCATACGAGTATTCCGACCCGAACTACCTGGTGAACCGCGCTCGCGCCGGTGTATTGAGCTCGTTTTCGAGCTGCATGACGTCGGATTCCATCCGCGCCGGCGCCGGCCTGCAGCCTGCGGGCTGCACGGGCAGTCAGTACACGTTCACCGACGCGCAGGCACAGGCCATCCGCGACGCGAACAACCAGTTCCCGTTCAGGTTCAACCGATCGCCCTTCGCCCTCTCGGCGCAGATCTCCGTGCCGGTGTTCGACAACTTCAAGCGCGAGGAGAACGTCCAGGTGGCGCAGGCGGCGCGCGACGACGCGATGTACCAGGTGAAGGCGAAGGATCTCGCCCTCACGGCCGACGTCACCCAGGCCTATCTCACGCTCATGACGCAGGTGAAGACGGTGCAGCTCCAGCAGCAGAACGCCCAGAAGGCGCTCGAGGAGCTCGCGTTCGCCGAGGAGCGGTACAAGGTCGGCGCCGCGACCTTCCTCGACGTCACCACCGCGCGCAGCACGTACGAGCAGGCGCTGCTCGATCGCGTGAACTCCGTGTACGAATTCCACAAGGCATTCGCCGCGCTCGAGAACGCGGTCGGACGTCCCCTCCGCTAATTCTCTCCGAGAGACTGTGGCCATGAGCAAGCGCGTGAAGATGTCCGTATTCGGCGGGGTGCTGCTGGTCGCGATCGCGATCGGCGGGCTCACTGCCGCCAAGCGGGGCAACAAGGCGGTGGAGGTGCGTACGGAGAAGGTCCAGCGCCGCGACCTC
>DASTGQ010000406.1:0-8128 GCA_035718985.1 Gemmatimonadaceae bacterium | reverse complement strand
AGCCCAGGGCGGGATCGATCTCGTCGCCCTGGTCGCTCGCCTCGTGCCGCTTCCCACGATACACGTCGGGCGTGGTCTTCTCGATGTAGTCGGTGACGTAGCCGGCGGTGCTCCACATGTGCCCCTGCCGGCTCACCTCGGCGTTGGTGAAGAAGCGGTCGTACGTCCCGAAGCGCTCGGCGAGCGCGTGATGGTTCGGCGCGATGGCGCGCGGAAAGAAGGTGAGCGACGTGTCGCCGTCCCCCTGCGGCAGGTCGCCGAGCACCTGGTCGTAGGTGCGGTTCTCCTTGATGACGTACACCACGTGCGTGATGGGCGGATACCTGTACGACGTGCGCGCCACATCCCACCCGTTGGCGTGCGCGACGCGATGCGTCATCGTCTCGAGCGCCACGCCACGCGCGGCGGGGAGCACGGTGACGGTTCCGTCGAGCTGGCCGAGGGTGTAGCTGCGCGGGTCGTCCTGCGCGGACGACTTCCACGCGCGCGGCCCATTGGGATTCGGCCCCGCCCCGCGCCCCTTGCCGTTCACCACCCAGAGCGAGTCGTCGCCGGCGTTCATCATCGCGGTGGGATACCACTCGGTGGGGATGCGGCCGACGAGGGTGTCGGCGCCACTCGCGCGCGGCACGCCCGACGACACGGCGGAGAGCTCGAACTCGGCGACCGCGTTTGCGTCGGCTTCGGCGACGAACAGCCGAGTCCCGTCGGCGGAGAGGGCCATCGCATCGGGCGTGGCGCCCTCGGCAACCGCCTCCGGCGGCGGGTCGCGCAGCCAGGCGACGACGCGGTGCGCGCGGGTGTCGATCGCGGCGACGCGGTCGGTGGTGGCGGAGGCGGCGAAGAGGCGTGATCCATCGGGTGAGAGGAGCAGCGCCGACGGATGTCGTCCGACGAAGATCGGCCGTTCGGCGCCCAGTCGTCCGTCGCTCGTGACATGGAATGCGTCGACGGTAGTGCCGCCCCAGTCGGACGCGTAGAGTTGCCCGTCGGGCGAGGCGACGACGGCGTACGGGTACGGACCCGTGCCCACGCGCTGCGCCACGCGACCGCTCGCGAGGTCGATGACGGCGAGCGAGTCGGCGAGGTTCTCCGCCACGTAGAGCGAGCGGCCGTCATGCGAGACGGCGAGTCCGGCGGGATAGCGTGCACCGCGCTGCGTCGCCGGCCTGTGCAGCTCGTCGAGATCGAGGCTGTCGCGCAGGCGCGCCGGCTGCGAGTCACCGGGAGTCCATCCATAGACGTAGATGCGGTCCGTGGCGCCGCCGGACGAGTAGAGCGTCGCGCCATCCGCGCTCCACGCGAGGCCGAGGAATGCGCCCGGCTGCGTGACTCGCTGCACCACCCTGCCCGTCGCCCTGTTCACGACCTCGATCCCCTGCTCGCGCCAGCCGGACATCGAGAGGACGACGAAGCGTCCGTCGGGGGACGGCGAGATGGCGAGCGGCATGTTGCCCACCGGGATCGAGCGGCCGGCGGGATCGAGCATGACACCGGTGCTGAGGCGATGCTCAGCCGACAGTCGAGGCGGAACGGCGTCGGCGCGATCGACGGGTGACGGGGCGGAGGGCGTGCAGGCGACGGCGAAAGCGGCCGCGAGGAGCAGCGCTGACGACGTGGCGTACGCCGGCGAAGTCGAGAGGCGGCCGCTGGAGCTCGCGGCCCTTCGATGCGCGCACAGTCGCGCTGGGTTGCGGTCCATCATATCCTTGCGGGCGCGGAGCGAAGGTCGGGAACTGCAGGGCGGGACGTGGGCGGGAGTGACAAGTTGCCTGCTATGCGCCGCCCGTGGTAGTGAGGCGGGCGTCGCCCGTTGCCGCAGAGGCCGAGGGGCTCATTCGAATCAGGGAGACCGGGAATGCGCGGGATGATCTTCGGGAGTGCAGCATGAAATGGCTCAAGCGGGCAGGCTACGTACTCCTGGCCCTCGTCGTCGCCGCCATCCCCGCGTATTGGTGGCTCCTCGTGGAAAGCCACACCGCGTCGCCGGCCAGCCACGCCATCGACATCGCCCAGGTGCGACGGCTTGCCGACTCGCTGCCCGGGGCGAAGCCGCAGCTCATTCGCGTCGAGACGGTGTCGCACCTGTCCGCGCCAATGACCATCGTCCTCGCGGGCGGCGGCTGGCAGCGCACCGACCTGCCGGTGTCATCCTATGAGCTGGTCTACCCGGATCACGTCGCGCTCGTCGATGCGGCGCTCACGGCGGAAATCGCGAAGGGCATGAGCGCGACGTCGTTCGACAGCGCGGCGTATGCACGGATGAGCGGTGCCCTGGCCCGCGCCGCGCTGATCGTCGTCACCCACGAGCACCCGGACCACATCGGCGGCCTGCTCGCTCAACCAAACCTGAAGGCACTCTTGCCCGTCACGCGCCTCACGCGGGAACAGGTCGCCGAGGTCAAGGCGAACCTCAACACGGATGCGTTCGGAGCGCGGCACCTACCGTCGAACACCTTCGATGACTACACACCGCTCGACTATGTCCGCTACCAGGCGATCGCCCCAGGTGTCGTGCTGATCAAGTCGCCTGGTCACACGCCGGGGAGCCAGATGGTCTATGTCCGGCGCGCCGACGGCGTAGAGATTCTCCTGGTGGGCGACGTCGCCTGGCAGATGCCCGGCATCGAGAGCCAGCGGGAAAAGGCGCGCGTGGTGAGTTTGATGACCGGCGAGGATCGCGGCACCGTGCGGGAGGAGCTGGCCGGGCTGCATCAGCTCCACGCCGCCGCGCCCGAGCTGCACATGATGCCGGGTCACGACGCGGCGGCGATCGACTCGTTCGTGAAGAGCGGATTGCTGGTGAAGGGGTTCTGATCGCGGGTGTGCGGCACGAGCGAGGTACGAGGCTCGAGTTGCAAGCGACAACGACGAGTACGCGGGTAAACGCGGTACACTGTACCGGGATTGGCATACCGGCCCCAGGAATTCGGGGCGCGTGTGGATGAATCGATGCGCCACGCCCGTCATCCCGCACGAGCGCAGCGAGTGTCGGGATCTGTCGCCCCGGGACCGGTCACGCTGCAGGGAGAGCCGATCCCGACGGGGATTCGCCCTGCGGGATGACACGAACCGGCGCGGCGACGGTCAGCGGCAGTCGCCGTAGAGTGCTATCGGCGCCTTCCTGGAGGCCGTATGCCAATCCCGGTACGAAGTACCGCCTTTACCCGCGTACTCGTCGTTGCCCTTGCTCACCGACAACTCTCACGGCGCCGGCACCCCGCTCTGCTGCACGAGCTTCGCCACGAGCGCGGTCCACCCCGTCTGATGCGACGCGCCGAGTCCGGCGCCGTCGTCGCCGTGGAAGTACTCGTGAAAGGCGATCAGGTCGCGCCAGTGCGGGTCGTGCTGCATCCGCTCCACGCCGCCGAACACCGCGCGACGCCCGTGCTCGCGCACGAACAGCCGGATCAGGCGGCGCGACAGCTCTGTCGCCACATCCCCGAGCCGCAGTTGCCGCCCCGAGCCCGTCGGGTGCTCCACGAGGAAGCTGTCGCCGTAATACCAGTCGAACTTCTGCAGCGCCTCGATGATGAGGTAGTTCAGCGGGAACCACACTGGGCCGCGCCAGTTCGAGTTGCCGCCGAACAGCCCGCTCCGCGACTCCGCGGGCTCGTAGTCCACCCGCCCGAGCTCGCGCCCGTCCACCACGAGCACGTACGGGTGCTCGGCGTGCTCGCGCGACACCGATCGCAGCCCGTGCGGTGAGAGAAACTCGCTCTCGTCCAGCATGCGGCGCAGGATCGCGCGCAGGCGCGGCGCGCTCACCACGGCGAAGAGTCGGCGGTCGTGCAACCCGACGCGCGTCACCGACGCAGCGTCCCCGACGAGGTCGGCGCGGTGCGTGAGGAACCACTCCAGCCGCTCCCGGAACCCGGACAGTCTCTCCAGCAGCGCGGGCTCGATCGTCTCCACGGCGAGGAGCGGCACGAGACCCACCATCGAGCGCACGCGGAGGTAGGTCGCGCTCCCGTCCGCACCGCGGAGCAGGTCGTAGTAGAACTCGTCCTCGTTGTCCCACAGGTCTTCGGCGTCGTCGTCGGTCGTCGCCGGCCGGTCGTTCATCGCGTGCGCGATGTAGAAGAAGTGCTCGAGGAACTTCGTCGCGACGTCCTCGTACGCCGGGTCGTGGCACGCCAGCTCCAGCGCGATCGCCAGCATGTTGAGGCAGTACGTCGCCATCCAGCTCGTCCCGTCGCTCTGGTCGAGCCGCGCCCCGCCGGGTAGCGGCTCGCTCCGGTTGAACACGCCGATGTTGTCCAGCCCGAGGAAGCCCCCCTGGAACACGTTCCGCCCGTCGGCGTCCTTCCGGTTCACCCACCAGGTGAAGTTGATCAGCAGCTTCTGGAACACGCGCGCCAGGAACGCGACGTCGCCCAGCCCGGTCGCCTTCGCCTCGATCCGGTACACGCGCATCGCCGCCCACGCGTGCACCGGCGGGTTCACGTCGCCCAGTGCCCACTCGTACGCCGGGAGCTGTCCGTTCGGGTGCATGTACCACTCGCGCAGCAGCAGCACGAGCTGCTCCTTCGCGAACACGGGGTCCACGACCGCCAGCGCCACGGTGTGAAAGGCGAGGTCCCACGCGGCGTACCACGGATACTCCCACGTGTCCGGCATCGCCATCACGTCGTGGTTGTTGAGCTGCCTCCACCCGTGATTGCGCCCGGTCCGCCGCTCGGCCGGCGGCGTCGGCTCGTCCGGGTCGCCGTCGAGCCAGCGCTGCACGTCGTAGTGGTAGAACTGCTTGCTCCACAGCAGCCCGGCGATCGCCTGCCGCTGCACCAGCCGTTCGTCCTCCGACACCTCCGGCGCGGCAAGTTGATGGTGGAACGCGTCCGCCTCGGCACGCCGAGCGGCAAACAGCTCGTCGAACGCCGCCCCGAACGACTCGTCCACGTCCTCCGCCGACAGCCGCAACCGGACGACGCGCTCCCCACCGGCCGGGACGATCTCGCGATAGCGAGCCGCCATCTTCGTCCCGTGCCGCGCCGGGTTCACCGCGTCGCGCTGCCCATGCACCACGTACTCGTGGAACGCGTCCTTCACGTACGGACTCTGGTTCGACACGCCGAACAGCCGCTCGGTATTCGTCTCGTTCTCCGTGAAGAGCAGCTCGGGCGCCCCCTCGCACGCCAGGTGGTAGCGGCCGAGCGTCTCGTGCTCGGCGAGCACGCGGGCGGGCGCGCCCTCGAGCACCGAGAACGACGGCCGGTAGCCGAGTCCGCCCCACGACCAGGTGTTCCGGAACCAGAGCGTCGGCAACAGCTCGAGCAGCGCCGGATCGGGGCCACGGTTGGCCGCCGTGATCCGCACCAGGAGGTCCGACGGAGAAGCCTTTGCGTACTCCACCGTCACGTCGAAGTAGCGGTCGTCGTCGAAGACGCCGGTGTCGAGCAGCTCGAACTCGGGATCGTCGCGGCCGCGACGCGCGTTCTCCTCGACGAGCTTCGCGTACGGAAAGGCGCGCTGCGGGTACTTGTACAACGCGCGCATGTACGCGTGGCTCGGCACGTTGTCCAGGTACCACCAGTAGTCCTTCGCGTCCTCGCCGTGGTTCCCCTCGTGCCCGCTCAGCCCGAAGGGGCGCTCCTTGAGGATCTCATCGGCCCCGTTCCACAGTGCGAGCGCGAAGCAGAGTCGCTGCGACTCGTCGCACACGCCGAGCAGGCCGTCCTCGTTCCAGCGATAGGCGCGGCTCCGTGCGTGCTCGTGCGGGAAATAGCGCCACGCGTCGCCGTCGGCGCTGTAGTCCTCGCGCACCGTTCCCCACGCGCGCTGCGCGACGTACGGCCCCCACAGCCGCCACGCCCGCGACCCGCGTCGCGCCTCCTCGAGTCGCTCCCGCTCGGCGTCCACGGTCACGCGTGTGTGCGGCGCCTCAGTACTGCGTCACCTGCTGCGTGAGCCCGCCGTCCACGTAGTAGGTGCTGCCGGTGACGTACGCCGACTCGTCGCTCGCCAGGAAGACTGCCACTGCGGCGACGTCCGCCGGCGTCCCGAAGCGGTCGAGCGGAATCTCGCTCAGCGCGTTCGCCTTGGCCCTGGGATCGTCGAGCATGGCTTTGTTGATCGGCGTCGCGATCGCTCCGGGCGCGATGTCGTTCACCGTGATCCGGTGCGGCGCCAGCTCGAGCGCGAGGTTGCGCATCATCATCCGCACCCCGCCCTTGCTCGCGCAGTATGACGTGTAGCCGGGGAACGGGATGTCCTCGTGCACCGAGGAGATGTTGAGCAGGCGGCCCCCCTTCCCCGCCGCCACCATCGCGCGCGCCGCACACTGGCTCACCACGTAAGGACCATAGAGGTTCACCCGGATCACGCGCTCCCACTCCTCATCCGTCGCCTCGAGGAACGGCCGCTTGATCTCGATTCCGGCATTGTTCACCGCCACGTCCAGCCGCCCCCACTCCGTCACCACGCGGTCCACCATCGCCTGCACTTCGTCGCGCATGGCGACGTCTGCACGCACGGCGATCGCACGCCCGCCGCACGCCGCCACCACCCGCTCGGCGTCGGCGCGCTCCGCCTCGCTCCGGTAGTTCACCGCGACGTGCGCACCCTCGCTGGCGAACCGGCTCGCGATCCCCTCGCCGATCCCGCTGCTCGCTCCCGTCACCAGCGCGACCTTGTTCTCGAGACGCATCATCTCTCCGCATGTGTGGTATTGCAGGGCGGCCGCAACGTTGGTGCGACGTACCCCTCCGTGCAAGCAGCTCGCCGCTACAGGCCGAGCGCCGCGCGCACCGTTCGCACGATCTCCGCGGGCGGGAGCGTCCCGTCCACAATGAGCCCGCTCCCGGCGGGCGGCTCGAGTGCGGCGAGCTGGCTCGGCAGCAGCGCCGCCGGCATGTAGTGGTGCTCCCGGTGCTCCAGGCGATTCCGCAGCACGGCGGTGGGCACGGCCAGGTACACGAAGCGCACCGCGCACGGTGGCGCATCGCCCGGGACCATGGCCGCACGGTACCGCCGCTTGAGTGCCGAGCACGCCAGCACGGCGTGGCCTCCCTCGGCAAGGATGCCGGCGATGACCCGTTCGAGCGTGGCGAGCCACGGCGCGCGGTCAGCGTCGTCGAGCGGGCTGCCGCTCGCCATCTTCGCGACGTTCGCCGCCGGATGGTAGTCGTCCCCCTCGAGGTAGGGCCACCCGAGCGCATCGGCCAGTGCGCGCCCCGTCGTCGTCTTCCCCGAACCGCTGGGGCCCATGACGACGACCACACGCGGCGGCGTGCCCGTGTCAGCGACCGCACACGGCGTCACTGCGCCGGCCGACTCGGCGCGCGGGCTGCCAGCTCGTCGATACGACGCGACAGAGCTCCCTGCGTCTCGAGGACGGCCTCCAGCCGCTCCATCAGTGCGCGGTGGCGAATCTCCTCGTCGTTCGGCAGCTTCGGCACGAACGTGAGGGCGCCCCCGATTTCCAGCCTGCAGCTCTCCACGTGCTCGAGTCCATCGAGGCCCTGCCGGCGCGCCGCGGCCTCGAGCTCGGCCGGCGTGATCAGCTCGCGCTCGAGCCGGTGCACCTGCACCTCGCCGTCCTTGACCAGCACGTCCGCGTCGCCCTCGAACCATCGAGCGACGACAGGGTGCGTATAGAGGTAGCGGACAACCAGCCAGTTGAGCGCGAGCAGCGTCGTCGCGCCGACCACCCCGCCGGAGAGGGAGTTGTCGTTCCCGATGATCGCGTTCTGCAGCGTGTTCGAGAGCAGCAGGAGCACCACCAGGTCGAACGGATTGAGCTGCCCGAGCTCCCGCTTGCCGGCCAGCCGCAACCCGACGAGGAGGAACAGGTAGACGGCGATGGTGCGCAGCACCTTCTCCGTGAGCGGGATGCCGAAGGTGAAGAGGTCGTGTGACATTGCGAATGGTCGTGGTATGGAGGCGTGACGACTACCGACGATGCCGCCAGGAACGCACAAAGATGATCGGTCGGGAATCGCGACGCGGACAGGGGCTGGACAGGGCGTCGACCCGAGAACAGGCTAGGCGGAGCTTCAGCGGCCCTGGCACCGTGCGCTCGTCGATGAACGGCGAGGAGGGAGCACGATAGCCAATCGGACCGGACCCCGGCGGAGGATTCACTGATGCCTCACGGACAGATCTGCTACCTCGAGATCCCGGCCGACCG